>WRGP01000250.1 GCA_009787135.1 Bacillota bacterium
TTCATCACTCCCGCCGCTGGCCATACAGAAGCCCGCTTTCAATAGTTCGGCGCAAAAATCACCGTAGTTTTTGATCATTTTCATCCCTCAATTGGTTCCAAGCCTTGCCCGCGCATAGGGTGTTTTTGCATACCGCGCTTTGTATCCCGTGACGGGGACGATGAAAGGCGGCGCCGCCTTCACTTTTTCTCACATAAACGCGAGCCTCTCCGCCGTGCCCGCATCCGCATGCAGTATCTCGCGAAAGGGCGTCTTTTCATATTTCCATAACTTCACAAGCGTGGGGGTGAATTCATACACCGTCTGTCCCGCCAAATGGCCATAGGCTTCAAACGGGCCGGGATGCCGCGTCCGATACAACGCTTCTACGCGGGAATCGGCCATGGTGCCCCAGGGGCCGAGGGCTTTCACGCCGCCTTCGATGGAGATGCTGCCATAGCATAAGGCCGCCCGTGGGTTTGCCGTTATCTGCGCATGCTTTGTGTAGCATTGGTTTGACTGAAAATACACGGTAAGCCCGATGTGCACAATGCTCATGGTGCGGGATGTGACGTATCCGCCTGACGCGGTGGAGAGCACCCAAAGGGCGTTTTTCTCAAGGGCGGCGATGATTTCTTTTTCGAGCGGCTCATACGCTATGACTGCCATAATAGACGGAACCTTCTTCCATGGATTTCTTTACGTCCCCTTACGCCTTCGCCTACGCGTCCCGAACGCCCTCCAGCCGGCCGATGCCCCCGGATTCCCCTTCGGCCTGCATATAGTACATGAACCCGTCCGCGCCGCCCGCGTTCCGCCAAGTTTCATGCAACGGATCCAGGGCCGCGCGCACTACCTCGCCCACGATCAGGCGCATGCCGCCCTCATTGGCAAAATCAACATCCGACACAAGCCTGCATTCATACGCCAAAAACGCCTCGGCCACGCGCGGCGCCTTCACGCAAGCGGCCGGCTCGGCCGTGAGACCCGCCGCGGCCAGCTCGTCCACATCATCCTTATTTTCCTCAATGGTTTTTTTGCAGGCGTCATAGTACGCGGGGCTTAGGAAGTTTATGCAAAATTCCTTGTCCCGCATGAGGTTCTGGTAGGTGTGGCCGTCCCTGCTGATGCCGGTCATGACAGCGTAGTATTGGTTCTTGCCGCCGTTAAAGGCGGTCCAGCCGTGCAGGCACGCGTTCACCTTTCCATCCGGCTTTAGCGTGGTGATCAGAAAAATCGCCTGAGGCACGCCCGCCGCATAGTCGATGTGCGAGAAAATGTCAAGCTGCCCCGGCCACATCTCCGCAAGGTTTTCGGGTTTTGTGCGCGTGATTTCTTTTTTCATTGTATCCACATCCTTTCAGAGTCAGTATACAGATAGAAAGAGGACATCTGTATGTCCTCTTTACTCATATTGGTTCGCAATATTTTTCGCGGTTTCTTTTATTTCATCCGCAATCTCCGGCGGATATAGCACCCGCGCCTTGTCCCCAAAGCCCAGAAGCCAGCGGATGATAAACGAGCGGTTTGTGTAGCGTAACTCCGCGCGAAGCAGGCAGTCCTCCGTTACGGTATAGCACGTTGGCCCATAGAAATCAATGAGCTGGTATTTCTCGGAAGGGTCAAATAGCGCGATCACCGTCAGATGATCCGTTATATGCGATGAAAAATGGCGCTTCTCCGGCGGGATTGTGCGCGGCGTGTACGATTCGCCGGTTATGGACAGTTCCCATAGGCGCGAGAGCTTGAACAGGCGAAAGTCTTGCCGGTCCAGGCAAAAACCGAACACGTACCACGCCGACCATTGGAAGGCGATAAAGTACGGCTCAATCCGGCGGAAGGAATCGCCCTTTTCATAGTAATATTCAAAGGAAATGATTTTTGTCTCCCGGATAGCCCGCTTGATCGCCTCGATCTTCTCCGTCAGGCTGCTTCCGTAGACAGACGACAGATCAATGACCATGCTGTCCCTTAGCGAGACGTACGCATCGGTTTGGCTGATGGAGAGCTTTTCGAGCGTGCGGCCTATTTCCGTTTTTTCCATGACACTGCCCAGACCCTTAAGCGATACGACGATGCTGGCCAGTTCCTCGCGGGTCAGGACGTTCTTGTCCAGCTTATACCCTTCCGCGATGGCGACGCCGCCCCCCGTGCCCCGCAGCGTCACCACGGGGATACCCGCCTGGCACAGCGCGTCGATATCGCGCCGGATCGTGCGGGCGCTTACCTCAAACTTCTTCGCAAGATACGGCGTAGTCACGCGTTGATGCCGCAGCAGCGTGGTCAGAATGCCCAGCAGCCTATCGATCTTCATTGCGGTGTATCATCCAAGAGGCTGTGGTTCTCCTTCCCTTCCGGCCGCATGAAGCGCGGCTCACACGGCTGCCGAATACACAGCACCCTGGCGCCGTGGCGGATGAAAGCAAAGTCATTTAACGCGTCCCACTGCAGCGACCATGTCATCAGCCCGCCAAGGTAGCGGTAAGGCGGCATATTGGGGGTGTCACCGCCGCGATATCCGGTGCGAAGCCAGCGGAGCGCCTCGTCGATCTGCTCGGGGATGAGAAACCCGTTATACGCCGCCTGCGGGGCGGCGGGCAGCCCGATGGACACCTTCCAGGAGGGCAGGCCGGGGTAGACAACCCCCGTATCCGCGATGGGGAAGCCCTGCACCACCGCGTCGGTCATGGCCACGATAAAGGGAACCGTGCCCGGCGCGTACGTTTGACCGTCGATCCCTTGCATGGGGCCGGTATTGTAATACTGCATGTGTACGCGCGAAACGCGGTTTCCGTAATGCAAAAGCAGCGGCAGGTAATTGCCCCACACGCCGTTATACGCCGTGATACCACCTACCAGGTTCGCCACTTCCGGCGCCATGGTCAAAAGAAAACTTTGGGGCAAAAAGGCCAACACGCTGTCGAGCGCCTCGATCAGCCCATTCAGCGGCCCCTCCGGCTGCAGGGGGGTGCCGGACGCGGGAATGCCCTGCTCTACGTCGATATCAATACCGTTCACGCACAGCGTGGTTATCATGGAATACAAGCTCTCCGCAAACCGCGCGATCCTTTCGGGGGTGTCCAGCGATACCGTCACCCCGCCGCCGCCAACGGACAGCAAAACATTTTGGCCCCGCTCCCGAAGGCGGCATACCGCTCTTCTCGTGGGATGGTTTGGGCCCGCAAAATGCAGCGCGCCTTCCTCATCCGGCACGGCGAAGGCGATGATCACGTCTGTCACGTCGCATGGGGTATCTTCAAGCGCAAGCGGCTGCTGCCAAGATGGGTGAAAGGTCTGCCAATACGCGGCCATTTCCGGGCAGTATGGCGGCTGGCAAGGGTTGCATTGCATGATCATTCCTCCCTGCTCAATTCGCATTATAACCCAATGCACCGGTTCCCAGCGGCGGTATCTTATTGACCACTATCGTGGTTATAGCGTCTCCAGCATTTCATGCAGCGCGTAAAAGCTGCGCGCTACAGGGCCTTCCCATACGGGCGGCATAAGAAACGTATCCGGCATGATTCTGATCATCTGGATGCCGCGGATACCCAGCGCCTCCGCGCCGGCCAGACACACGGGGGAATCGTCCACAAAGACCGCCTCCTCCGGCGCCACCCTGAGCAAATCAAGCGTGCGCCGGTAGATGCGCGGATCCGGCTTGATCACCCCCAGATCGCAGGAGAACGTCGCGCCGTCCATGTACGCCATGACGCCCAGGCCCGTCATGATGCGCCGCGTCGAGGGAGGCGCGTCCGACACAATGCCAAGCTTATAGCGCCCGCGCCATGCGGATAAGTGAGAAAGCACATCGCCAAAAAGGACGTACCGGTCGTCGCGGTATGTCTGTAAAGCGGCAAACTTCTCAAGCCGCGGCCCGGAAAGGCGCAAGCCCATATCCTCAAATACCGCGGCGTAGTAATGAAGGTACAGCGCGTATTCCGCCTCGTCCGTGCCGACGCGCTGAAGGTCGGGCAGCAGCGCCATATGCGCCCGGCGGGCCCGGCGAAACTGTTCGAGGCGATCGCCCGTGAACTTTTCGCCCAGCACATCCTCAGCTTCCGGCGGAAGGCCCCAATCCCCCGTGGCAGGCGCGACGATCACGCCGCCGCAGTCCAGCAGTATTGCCTTGATCATCGGATTCACCCCAATCAACAGTATCATACCGTAGACGCCTGCGATTGGCAAGGCATTTTCTTTGAAACGTTTTTTGACCGGCCGCCTTTGGGAAGGGCGGCTTTTGCCTATTTTCCGCCTGAACGCGCCGTTCCATTACGGCTCAACCGCTAACGCTTTTTTGACAGTCATCCCCGCGGCCCGTTTGGCCGCTTTCCCGCTTGCAAGCCGTCCCACAATAAAAGTGACCACAAGCCATATGCCAAGGGCCGCTACTATGACGAAAGGCGAAAACGCGAGGGGAATTTGCAGGATAGAAACACCGATCACCTGAGTGGCCAGCAATGTGAAAGGAATCCCCAATGCCAGGCAGATTCCAAAGCTAAACAGGCAGGTAAAATTGCTTTCTGCCGTTATGATGGAAAAGACCTGTTTTGAATTGGCCCCGATAGCTTTCAGGATTCCAATTTCGCAGGCGCGCTCATTCACCTGTACGCTCATGGTTGTCGCAAGGCCAATCCCCGCGACGATGACAGACAGAATCGCTACGACAAGGAACGACTGCAGCGTAGTACTGAAATGCGACGATACAATTTTTTGATTGTCCGACCTGGTTACGGCGTGCAGAATGGGTATACCGCTATCGGATATGCTTTCCATAATACTGTTGTACATAGCGGTTCTTCGGCCGCCCGTATAATGGGTGCTGATATTGATGCTGCTGCGCCGGGCCTGTTCGGGAACAAGCTGTTCAAATCCGTCTTTATTTACATAGACGCTGCTATCCCCAATTTCCTTGAGAATGCCCACAATTTTAAATTCATGGGCCGCGCCGCCTACTCGAAAAGACAAGTGGTCCCCAAGCGCAAAGTCCGGTTCATCTTCAAAGAACTCAAAACTGACAACCACCGCGTTTGTATCTCCCGGTTCGAGCCAGCGGCCTGCTATTACGTCAGGCTTGTAAAGCGCGGTATCTGCCGGTACGGCGGAAAAGCCAAAGGTGCCGCCGATGTTCCCATTGTCATAAACGATCTGCCCCGACGCGGCCCCCCAAATCTCATAGTCAGCTATATTCTCATGGCCGTCAATAGCCCGCGCTATCGTTTCTTCCTGGGCATACAGACCTGTCATGACTTGATAATCAAAGTGCCGCGCGCCAACGCTTTTGAGCACGGCCATGTTGATAGAGATAACGGTTCCCATGACGCCAACGAACATAAGGCCCCCCAATGTCAACATGGCGACATTCATCGAAAAGCGGCGGCGATTTTCCATAGCGCCGCGTAAGGAAAGCAGCACCGGGCGGGATATCTTATTTTTCAGCAAGCTGGCAATCGCATTCTTTTTCACCAGGCGTGCGCCTGTGCCCAAGCCGTTGACGGCTTCTTTCACCGTGACTTTCAACCCGCGCCGTATGGGCATGGAGGCCAGAAGAAAGGGAATGACTATGCCCGCGGCGCAGAAAAGTATGTACAGCCCAATGGGTATCGAAAAATTGTGGATTTTCATGTTCCCGATGGACATGAAGAAGATGGAAAGCCCGCGCGCCGCCAGGCAGGACAGCGGAAACGATACCGCCAAATTACAAGCGATTAGCAGCATAGCCGCTCCCAGATAAGCGCGGGTAATGTTTTGCGTCTTAGCGCCAATGGATTTGAGAATTCCAATCTGTTTACTCTGTCCGGCCAAAATTGTGCTGAATAGGCTGCTCATGATGATACAGCCAAACAGGAAGGCCGCCACGGAGAAAACCTGAACGATAAACAGCAGGCCTTTGTATTCCTCCGCGTGCATACTGATACCGGGGGTGTTTGAAACTTGAATCGCGCTCACCGGATAGCCCGAATCGTCGAGGGTTTGGATAAGTGCCTGTGACACCTCCCAAATCCGTGTTCGGTCATACATATCGCCGGTCACGATGTAGTCTACCCTATTCATAGAAAGGTTCATTTCATCCAGTGTTTCAGGAGAAACATATACGTACACATTGTCATGAATGGACGGCGGATGCTGGGACAAATCATTGACAAGTCCGGTTATCTTGTATGGCCGGGTTGTTCCGTCTGATCGCCGGATGGTAATACAATCCCCCATTTTCGCGCCAGCCACGCCCAAAGCGTCGCTGTCAAGGAGCACTTCGCCGGAAGCGGGGGCAAAACTGCCTTCCAAGGATGTGACAATATTGATTTTCCGCTGCGCATAGTTTGGGGAAGAAAACAGCCACACCTTTTTTAGCTTGCCGTCTGTCCTGTACATGGCCAACTCATGCGCCGCGCCCACTTCATATCCCGATATGTCTTCAAAGCGGTCCAGCAATGCCAACAGGTTTTCATCGGCCCGGTCGACTACAATCGTGGCCGACGCGGGGACGATCGCCGCATATTCAGCGTCAATTTCCCGGTTTATCATTTCACGGACGAACATAAAAGCACCCCAAACGACGGTTCCAAGTACCATCGCGAAAAGTGCTGTCATGATCCGGCGCCGGTTCCCCAATAGGTCCCGCCGGGCTTTTTTACCTAATAGCCCCAAATTCATGGCCTCCTCTCATGATCGCCGAATCCTGCATGATAACGCCGTCTTTCAAAACAATCTGCCTTGTCGCGCCTTTGATAGATTCCTGCTCATGGGTTACCATAATGATGGTCATTCCCTCACGCGCGAGGTCGGAAAACAAGCCCAAAACCGCGGCGGTATTTTCGGAATCCAGATTGCCCGTTGGTTCGTCAGCCACAAGAATCGGGACATTGTTCGCGAGGCTCCGGGCAATCGCTGCCCGCTGCTGTTCACCGCCGGAAAGTTCAGAGGGCATTTTATTTGCATGGCCGGACATACCGACCTTATCCAGCAATGACAGCGCGGTGTCTTTGCTGCCCGCTTTGCGCTTCTTCTGTACTAAGTCCATCGGCAGCAGGATATTTTCCAACACCGTAAGGTTGGGAATCAGCTGAAAAAACTGGAATACAATGCCGATTGTCTTGCCGCGCCATTCGGCCATTTCGCTTTCGCTGTACCCCGTGATTGTATGGCCCAGCACCTTGACTTCGCCCGATGTCGGCCGGTCAATGCCGGTCAGTATATTGAGCAAGGTTGATTTACCGCTGCCAGAACGGCCGGTAATAACGGCAAATTCCCCCGCTCGGATTTCTGTATCAACCGACAGAGCGGTAAAGGACTTCTTGCCAGATCCGTAGCGTTTCATGACCTCTTTAAGTTCGATCACATGAACAGCCTCCTTATTTTGTGCTGAACACAGTATCGCACCCAAGTCTTTGAATTGCCTTTGAAATTTAGCGTTGCCGCGTGTTCGACGATTGCGCGCGGGAGAGAGAAGCGATGGGGATGCATGAAGTGCAAGGAAGGCTTTTGAAAAAGAAAGGAAGAGGCGACCGGACAGCGCGGCTATATCATATAGGTTCCAATGCTTTCATGGAACATGCCGATGACGTTTTTGCGCAGCTGGATGAAATCAGCGCTTGAACGGTCCCGGGGGCGGGGGAGGCATATGGGAAGCACATCGCTGATTTTTGCCGGGCGGTGGCTCATAACGACGACGCGATCCGCCAGAAAAATCGCTTCCTCAATATCGTGGGTCACCAAGACCGTGGTTATCTTTTCCACGCCCCAAAGGTTTGAAATTTCCTCCTGCATTTGCACGCGGGTCAGCGCGTCGAGCGCGCCGAAGGGTTCGTCTAGCAGCAGAATTTTCGATTGGCAGATCAGCGCCCGCGCGATAGCGGCGCCGGGAGGTGAGGTGGACATGCCCGTTTCCGTATTTTTCGCTGATCTCGGCAATGGTCAGAAGCTGGCCGGCGGTGAGATTTCCGCCGACCACCTTCAGCCGCAGGGAGAAATGGTTTTTCTGCACCTGGCGCATGAACCCGCCGTTTTTCAGCGCTTTGTAGTCAGCCGCCATGTTGAATTGCCCTTTCTGTTTTTGCGATCGCCTCCGCGAAAGATTGGGTTTCATCTTCTTCGCCCGCTGCGGAAGTTATGCCTGATGAGCCTTTGAAAGCATAGAAATGCAGGCGCCCTCCCGTTGCGTTCGTTAATTTTCCGTAAACATTGGCGTGGACAGATACCGCTCGCCGGTGTCCGGCAGGATAATGACAATCGTTTTGCCCGCGCTTTCCGGCCGCTTCGCGACCTGAATAGCCGCCCACACAGCCGCACCCGAAGAAATTCCCACCAGTATGCCTTCTTTTTTGGCAAATTCCCGCCCTGTTTCAAAGGCGTCCTCGTTTGAGACTGTGATGATCTCATCGTATATTTTCGTATCCAATGTGTCCGGCACAAACCCGGCGCCGATGCCCTGAATTTTATGCGGGCCGGCGGTTCCGGCCGACAATACGGGCGAGGCGGCGGGCTCCACCGCTATGATCTTGATACGCGGGTTTTTCTCTTTAAGGTATCCTCCCGCACCGGAAATGGTGCCGCCGGTGCCGATGCCAGACACGAAGATATCCACTTTTCCATCGGTATCCGCCCATATCTCGGGCCCTGTGGTCGCCCTGTGAACGGCGGGGTTTGCCGGGTTTGTGAACTGGCTGGGAATGAAGCTGTTCGGTATTTGGGCGGCCAGTTCCTCCGCTTTCGCGATGGCGCCCTTCATGCCTTTCGCGCCTTCGGTCAAAACAAGCTCCGCGCCATAGGCCTTGAGCAGGGTACGGCGTTCAACGCTCATGGTTTCAGGCATGGTCAGGATGATCCGGTATTTCTTGGAAGCCGCGATAGAGGCAAGCCCGATCCCGGTGTTGCCGCTGGTGGGCTCAATGATAACGGAATCCTGTTGTAACAGGCCCTTTTCTTCAGCGTCTTCGATCATTGCCTTGGCGATACGGTCTTTAACGCTCCCGGCCGGATTGAAATATTCCAGCTTGCCGAGGATTGTTACGGACAGTCCCAGTTCCTTTTCATAGTTGGATAGCGCCAGCAAAGGGGTGCCGCCGACTAAATCGGTAATTTTTTGAACTATGTTCATTGTCCATCCCTCCGTTTTTATAATGCATATCTGTTTACTAAGTATTATATGCCATGGCTTTCAAAATGTCAAGCCTCTTTTTCATTTTTTTGCCTGTCTTTCCTTGTCTGCCCCCCGGCCTAAATCATGTAGTTATCCCCGCCGTGTTCCTGATATTGGTCCAGCATATCCTGTAAGGTAACGCTGTCAAGATAATTGGAGATGACCTTGTTAAGCCCTGCCCACATGGGCAGCGTCTTGCAGTATCCGGCCCGGTCGCATTGGTTTATTGTATCTTCAAGGCAAGCTACAGGCGCAAGGCTGCCTTCGGTAATGCGCAGAACCTGGCCGACCGTGCACCGTGACGGCTCTTTTGCCAGCATATAGCCGCCAAGTTTTCCCCGGTTCGCGCGCAGGATGTCCGAAGTGTTTAACAATGAAACAATCTGCTCCAGATACTGTTTTGATATATTTTGTCTTTCGGCGATTTCTTTAAGCGCTATAAAGCCTTCGTCTTTATGCTCCGCCAAATCAAGCAGCATCCGCAGCGCGTACCTGCCTTTTGTCGATACTTTCAAAGGATTTCAACTCCTTCAGATTATATGCATTATAATACCATATGTTTTCTATGTTTTCAAGTGCTCCCCGCGGTCAAATCTTAAAAATTGCTTGTTGGGGCCAGCCGCCTCAAGCCCTGCAAACGCGTCCGATTTCTAGGAATCCCTTTCAAATCAACACTTTTCCCAAGGTAACCGGTTTCGTAAATAGCCGTTGAATTCCCTTGCAAACCGGTGATACAATGCTGACAATAAGAATCCTGAACCATATGGGAGGGAATCCGATGAAACTATCGAAACGCATCCTCATCCTGCTGCTCTGCACAGCGGTGCTGGCGTCCGTGTGCGCGACCGCCGTGGCGGAAGAAGTCGCGCCGGAGCGCACCATCGTCTACGCGCAGGTACCCGATGACTGGCAGTACCCGTGCCTGTGGGCTTGGGCGGACGACGGCACGAGCGCGTTCGCGTCGTGGCCGGGCGAGCAGATGGAACCCGATCCCGCCAACGCCGGTTGGTACTATGCGTATATGCCCACAGGCATGGACGCGGTGATCGTCAACGCGAACGACGGCGGTGTGCAGACGTCCGACTACCGCATCGACAAGCAGAACGCGTGGATAACTGTCACGTCCGCTGAGGAAGTGACCGTTTCGTTTGAGGCGCAGACAACGGGCGAGGCTCCCGCCTACACCGAGCGCTTCACGGTTTACGCGCAGGTCGATCCGTCGTGGGAGAACCCCGGCACATGGGCGTGGGAAGACCCGTCCGGCAAAAACGCGTTCGCGGCGTGGCCTGGCCGCGCCATGAAGCCGAACGAGAACGGCTGGTATTCCGCGCGCGTGCCGGTGTTCGTCAACAGTGTTATCATCAACGCGAACAATGGCGGCGTACAGACCGCCGACATCAAGGAACTCGATCCCGCCGATGTGTGGATCACGGTCGCCGCAGACGGCAGCTATGACTTCACTTATGAGGACCCGGACATGCTGAAGGCGGAGGATATCACCGTGTACGCCAAAGCTCCGGAAGGCTGGGAAGCGCCTTGCCTGTGGGCGTGGTCGCATCCTGACGGAACGAACGCCTTCCAGTCTTGGCCGGGCGAACCGCTCACGTTTGGCGAGGACGGCTGGTATTCGATCACTGTGCCTGGCTGGATCAATTCGGTCATACTCAACGCCAACGCCGGAACGGTACAGACGTCTGACCTGAGCGTTGAGGTTGGCAGGGACATCTATCTGGTGGTAAAAGCCGCTGATGACGCGGTTATCGCCTACGAGGAACCGGCGGAGTAAACACGCAAATGAGCAGGGCGGGTGTTGACCTGCCCTGCTTTTGATTAGGGGGGAGGAGTCTTTATGAAACGCGCCATGATTCGCATCATCCTGCTGTGTATGCTTGCCGCGACGCTCACCGGCTGCGCGGGCGGCAATTCGGATTCCTCCACCACCGCCCCAAAGCCGGTCACGATTACGATATGGCACGACAAAGAGGACGCGGTCGCCGATGTGCTCCAGAAGGCGCTGGATGCGCTCGCGCCGGACATCGCCGTGAAACTGGAGAAGAAGGCCGGGCTGACTGAAGCGCTCAAGATGGTCGGCAACGACAAGAACGCCGCGCCGGACATGTACTGGTTCGCGCACGACAAACTGGGCGTGTATGCCGAGATGGGTATACTCGCGCCGATTGGTGACTTCATCGCGGATGAGGAACTCGCGGATTACATCCCGATGACGCTCCGGGCCGGCATGTACAAGGGCACGCGTTATCAAATGCCTCTATACTTCGAGACGCTCCTCTTCCTGTATAACCGAAAGTACATGAAGGATGCCGACGTCCCCGCGACGACGGAAGCCCTCTACGGCTACATGAAGCGCAAGACGCACGGTGGGCATTACGGCTTCGTTGAGCAGCACTCGACCGCATACTACAGCGCGGGCTGGCTGCACGCGTTCGGCACGGAGGTTCTCAACGCGCAAGGGCAGCCTCATCTGGACGACGAGAACGTGATCAACGCGCTGACGTATCACCTCAAGTTCGTGGAGTTAATGCCGGACGAGACGGAGTACGCGACGGTCAACACGCTGTTCCGCGAGGGCATGGCGCACGCGACACTCGCGGGGCCATGGCTCGTGCCGACGCTGCGTGAGGCGGGGATCGACGTGGGCGTCGCGCCGATGCCCGTCGTTGATGAAACGGGCTTGCCGCTCGCGCCGTACTCCGGTGTGCAGGGGCTGCACGTGTTGAAGGTACACGCGCGGGAGAAGAAGGACGCCATCATGAAGGTGCTGACCGCGCTGCTTGAGCCGCAGATTGGCACTGACCTCGCGCTTGTCAGCGCGTGCGCGCCAGCCAATGGCAAGTGCTACGGCGATGAGCGCATAACGTCGGACGCCGCCGGCATGGAGATGCGCCGGACCGCTGAAACCGCTGTGCCAATGCCGAACCTGCCCGAGATGGATGTCATGTGGACGGTCCTCGGCAATCTGCTGACGGACGTGAATATGCGCGGACAGGACGTGGCCGAGGCTGCCGCCCAGGCGCAAAGGCAAGCCGCTCAACTGATTGAGGCAATGCGATGACAAGCGTTCAGATTTCGGCAAATGCCTATAAGCGAGGTAAAGGTACACTCGTATCATACCTCGTGTCCGCGCCATCGCTGATATTGATCGCGGGCGTGGTCGTGTTTCCGATCCTCTACACGGCATACATTTCGCTGACGAACATGAACGTGTACCACTGGTTTAATTACTCGTTCGTCGGGCTTGTGAACTATGCCCGCGCACTGTTTGTGTTCAACTCCGGCTTCCTGTCTGCCTTGGGCGTGACGGTGCTGTGGACGATTGTTAATATGGCCGCGCAGCTCATTGTCGCGTACGTCATGGCTGTGCTGTTGAACATGCCAAAGCTGCGGCTCAAGAATCTGTATAGGACGCTGCTGATGTTCCCGTGGGCGATGCCGGGGTATGTGAGCATTCTCTTGTGGAAGACGGGCATGTTCAACTCGCAGTTCGGGCTGCTGAACCGGTGGATGCAGGATCTCGGCCACGCGTCCGTGCGTTGGCTGGCGAGCGACCTTGGTGCGTTCATCTGCTGCACGGTCGTGAACCTGTGGCTGGCGTTGCCGTTCATGATTATGATTATGGACGGCGCGCTGCAGAGTGTGGACAAATCATTCCAGGAGAGCGCGCTCATCGACGGCGCGAACTGGCTCACGCGGCAGACCGCCGTCACGCTGCCAAGCATCCGCCCGATCATCGGTCCGGCAGTCATCATCACGGTATTCACCACGTTTAAGCAGTTTGACGTGGTGTACCTGCTGATACAACAGACAGGCGCGAAGACCGGCTCGCATCTGCACACAATCCTGACCTACGCGTATGAGAACGCCTTCATTGCCAGCAACTACGGATACTCATCCGCGATCTCCGTCATCATTTTCCTGATGCTGATAGCGTTCTCAATGCTAACCAGAACACGGACGAAGGAGGGCGTGTGACGTGACGAAAAGGGTTCGAGATTCTATTGGATACTCCGCGCTGAACCTGTTCATGGCCGGCGCGTGTTTTCTCGCGCTGCTGCCCGTGCTGTACGCCCTGTCCGTGTCGCTCAGCGCGACGAACAGCCTGCTCAGCGCCAACTTCTCGCTGATTTCGCGCACTGTTACGTTCCGGCACTATGCCGCGGTATTCACGGAAAAACCTGTGCTGGTCTGGTTCGCGAACAGTGTGACGCTCGCGGTATTTACGGTGCTGATCTCGCTGGCGGTCGCTGTGCCAGCGGCGTATGTGTTCTCGCGCCGGAAGTTCGCGGGGCGGCGAGTGATCCTGCGTATCCTCATCTTGTTGTATTCGTTCCCGCAGGTGCTATCGATGCTTGCGATATACAAGCTGCTCAGCACGCTCGGGCTGATAAACTCGCGGCCCGGTCTTATCATCGTGTACACTGGCACGATGGCGGTATTCGGCTTGTGGAACATGAAGGGCTACTTCGATACGATCCCGATGGAGATTGAGGAAGCCGCGCGGATGGACGGCTGCGGCGATGTGCGGCTGGTAACACGGATTGTTATGCCGCTGGCGAAGCCATCGATCATCGTTACAGCCGCGATGGTGCTGGTGTTCGTCTGGAATGAGTACCTGTTCGCGGTGACATTCCTCACTGGCGAATCGACATACACGCTGGCCGCCGGGCTGTACACGCTGCAAGCGACGGAGATGGCGGGAAGCTGGCCTGTATTCGCCGCCGCGTCGCTGCTGATCTCGCTGCCCATTCTGATCATATTCTTCCTGGCCCAGCGGCATATTGTGTCCGGCCTGACCGCAGGCGGGGTAAAAGGGTAAGGCATATGAACCTTCACGCCGTCCGCCACATCCCGATGAGCGCCGATGCGTTCGCGATAGCGGAATATCAGGCTGTATTTCGGCTGCGCGCCGCTCGCAATGACTTGACACGATGCACGCTGTTCGTCGGCGACCGCTCGTGCCGTAAGACGCCGGTGGACTCCTTTCCATACGAAATGAAGGTTGCCGCGCAAGATGAATTGTTTGACTGGTACGAGGCGCGACCTGTGCTGCCGTTCAACCGCGTCTGCTATTACTTCAAGCTGGAGAACGGCGGCGAGAGCATTCTATACTATGGCGATCTATTCGCGCATGAAACTGTGCCGGACCGCTCTGAATACTTCCAGCTTCCGATACTGCATCGCGCGGATATTCCCAACGTGCCGGACTGGGTGTATGACGCTGTCGTATACAACATTTTCCCCGACAGCTTCGCCACGGGCAAGCGATATGTTTCTAGGGAGCCGATGAAGCGCAGCCACGGCGAGGTCTCCTGCGAGGGGATGCTGGGCGGGACGATTCGCGGCATCACGGAGAACCTGGACTACATAGAGCGTATTGGGTTTAACACCATATACCTGAACCCGATATTCACGGCGGGTGAGTATCACAAATACGATCTGCTGGATTACTTCCATATAGATCCATGCTTCGGTACAGATGAGGATTTCAGGAGGCTGGTCGATACGCTGCACGCGCGTGGGATTCGCGTCATCATCGACGGCGTGTTCAACCACTGCGGCTGGCGGTTCTTCGCGTTCGAGGATGTGGTGAAGAACGGTAAGAAGTCGAAATACTGGGACTGGTTCTATCAGCTTGAGGAGCCAGTCATCCGTCCCGACGACGAGGAGACATACCCCAATTACGTCTGTTTCGGCTACGAGCGCAAGATGCCGAAAATCGCGCTGGATAATCCCGAGACGCGCGGCTACTTCCTCTCGGTCGGCGAGCATTGGGTTAAAGAATATGACATCGACGGTTGGCGGCTGGACGTGGCGAGCGAGGTGAACGACGGCTTCTGGCGGGCGTTCCGGCGAACGGTCAAAACGGTGAAGCCGGACTGCCTGCTTATCGGCGAGATATGGGA
Organism: Bacillota bacterium; assembly: GCA_009787135.1. Lineage (GTDB taxonomy): Bacteria > Bacillota > Clostridia > Christensenellales > Aristaeellaceae > Avichristensenella. Next base: position 15,040 of record WRGP01000250.1, read on the forward strand.
AAGCGCGCCGCATTGGCTTGACGGCACGATGTTCGACTCCGCGATGAATTATGACTTCCGCAAGCACCTCCGCCGTTTTTTCGCTGAGCGAAGCATCAGCGCGGCGGCATTCGACGGACGCGTCGCCGGCATGCGGATGCGTTACCGCGAGCCGTTCCCGTATGCACAACTGAACTTGCTGGACAGCCACGACGTCAGCCGGTTCTTCTCGTTGTGCGGTGGCGATGAATGCCGGATGCGGCTCGCTGTGGTATTCCAGATGACGGCCATCGGTATGCCGTGCGTATTCTACGGCGACGAGTTGGGTATTCAGGGAATTTGCGAACTTGAATACAGGCAGCCGATGCCGTGGGGGGAAGGAGAATCGCGGCCGCTGCGCGAACTGTATACGAAGCTGATCAAGCTGCGGAATCAGTCTATCGCTCTCCGGCGCGGAAACTGTGAGACGCTCGAATGCGACGGTGGGTTCTACGCGTTCAAGAGAGCGTTTGAGGATGAAACGGTGCGCGTGTATATCAACAACGCGGATGAATCACGCGTGGTTGGCATAATAAATGATAGAGTCCTTGATTCATATAATTGTAAGGATGGGATTATAAATTCTTATGGGTATGTGATAACCAGCGATGAGCGTGACGATACATGACGTAGCCAAGGCGGCCGGCGTGTCCGCCGCAACGGTGAGCAAGGTGTTAAACGCGTCTTCCACGATATCCGATGAGACGGCGGTGCGCGTGCGCGGTGTGATGAAAGAGCTGGGTTACCAGCCCAACGCCCGCGCGCGCAGCTTTGCGATGAAAGCCACGAAGAACATCCTGTTCCTGATGAAGATGGGCGTGAATGCCGCTTACGAGCGCCCGCACATGTTTGAGATACTGTCCGGCGCGACGTCCGCGCTCGACGCGCGCGGATATACGCTCACGCTCAAGCCGGCTACGCTCGCTGACGCGCCCGCTTTCATCGAGACAGCCGCGACGCAGAAACTTGCGGACGGCATCCTGCTGCACGCGTCCGTGTTCAGCAAGAAGGCGGCACAGTGTATCGAGAAAACAGGCATCGCGCATCTGGTGATCGGCCAGCCGAACTTCCCGTGCAAGATCTGCTGGATGGACACGGACAACAACCTGTCCGGCTCGATCGCGGCGCGGCATCTGATGGAGCGCGGGTACAAGCGAATCGCGATGATCGGCGGCAAGCCGGACGACATGATCTCATGGAGCCGGCTGCACGGCGCGCGCGAAGCATTCGAGGAAGCGGGCGTCGCCGTTGACGCCGCAAGGGTCAAGCAGGGTGACTCCACGCCGCAGAGCGCGGGCAGGATGACGAGACAACTGCTCAAGCCCGAGCCGCGTCCCGACGCCATCCTCTGCGCGAACAACATCATTGCGCTCGGCTGTCTGCAGACCCTCCGTGGCGTCAAGCTCTCCGTCCCGCAGGACGTCGCCGTCATGACGTTTGACAGCCATCCCTTCGCCTCGCTGGTGGACCCGCCGCTGACCGTCGTGGACATCAACATGTTCGACATGGGCTTCCAGGCCGGCCGCTTCGTGCTGGACAAGGTGAGGAAGCCGAAACTGCTGGTGCAGGTGCATACCACGCTGCCGGAGTTGGTGGTGAGGGAATCGACTTAAATCGTTTCGCAATGCCATCGCGCCTTCGTGTAGCATATTCAGGCTGATTGTTCGCGCGCCGCTTGACTTCAATATGTGTGACGATACCGGCCGCGCCTTAAGGCGTGGTTTCACAAGCCCTTCCCTCGACGCCGATGTGCAAGCCCCTCTTGATCCGGTGCTGAAGGCAGTCTGGCACTTTCCACAACCCCAGGCTTATTTCCGAATTGAAGGGCGCCAATTCCCATCTTGACACAGCCCGTAAATTATTCTATTATAATGGCAATGTAAGTGCTTACATTTTTTGCAAACCCTTGTGACGTAGAAAGGGAGTTTCCCGTATGACAAACATCCAATCCAAATTTACGAAAAAGGCCCGCCCTGTCCGCGTTCTGCAATATGGAGAGGGTAACTTTTTGCGCGGCTTTGTGGATGATATGATCGATATTGCCAACGAAAAAGGGCTGTTTGACGGAAACATCGTGCTTGTGAAGCCCATCGCCTTTGGCTCCCTTCAAACCTTTCGAGAACAGGATTGCCTGTACACGGTCAGCCTGCGCGGGCGGGAAAACGGCGAGCGAACCGTTCAAAACCGCGTGATCACTTCCGTAGCGGACGCGGTAGATGCGCAAGAGCAATACGAAGCATATGCCGCGTATGCTAAGCTTGATACGCTGCGCTTTATCGTATCCAACACCACGGAAGCGGGCATCGTGTACAGCGAAAACGACGAATTTGCCATGTGCCCTCCCGCCTCCTATCCCGGCAAGCTCACCAAATTCCTCTACGAGCGGGCGGAGCATTTTCAATACGAAAAAGACAAGGGAATCATTATTCTGCCCGTAGAGCTGATTGACGGCAATGGCGTTCATCTCAAGGACTGCGTGCATAGGCTCGCGTGCCGCTGGCGGTTGGGCGAACGGTTCCTTCGCTGGCTGGACGGGGCTTGCGTTTTCGCGTCCACGCTGGTAGACCGCATTGTGACAGGGTATCCGGCGGACGAGGCGGCGAAGCTTTGGGCGGAATGGGGGTATGAGGACCGTCTGATCGTGACGGGCGAACCCTTCGCGCTATGGGTCATCGAAAGCGAGCGGGATATCTCGCGGGCGCTGCCTCTTCACGAGGCGGGACTTCCCGTGATTTTTACCGACAATCAAAAGCCCTATAAGCAGCGCAAGGTCCGCATCCTCAATGGCGCTCACACCGCCTTTGCGCTGGCTGCCTATCTATGCGGGCATAATACCGTGCTCGAATCCATGGGAGACCCGCTGATTTTAGATTTCATCCGAAAGACGCTATGGGAAGAAATTATCCCCACGCTCACACTTCCCAAAGAGGAGTTGGATTCCTTTGCCAACGCGGTTTTGGAGCGGTTCTCCAATCCCTTTGTGCATCACCTGCTGTTGTCTATTTCTTTAAACTCCGTAAGCAAGTGGCGCGCCCGCTGTATGCCCAGTCTTTTGGACTATCTTCGTATTCATGGCAAGGTCCCCTGTCATCTCGCGTTTTCGCTGGCGGCGCTGATAGCCTTCGATTCCGGCGGTCATATGGAGGACGGGGCGCTGGTCGCGGCGCGCGATGGTGAGCCCTACCGCGTGTTGGACGACGAAAATGTTTTGCGATTCTTCTTGGAAAACCACAAGCTGGACACCAGCGCATTGGCGCGGCGGTTCCTTTCGAATATCGCCTTCTTTGGACAGGATCTGACCTTGGAACCCGGCCTTGAGGGAGAAGTATCTCAAGCCCTGGCGGATATCCGCGCGCTCGGCATGAGGGCCGCGCTGGAGAAGCGGTTTGGGGAGGGTGTTTGCCATGCGTAACGCCATTCATATTGACCCCGCCGACAATGTCGCCGTAGCGTTGCGGCCTCTGTCTCAAGGACAAACAACAGCGGGGCTTTCTCCGGAGATCACCGCTTCGGAGGATATTCCTCAGGGGCATAAAATTGCCGTGCGATATATTCGCCAAGGAGAAGCCGTTCTCAAATACGGCAATTCCATTGGTTTTGCCACGCGGGATATTCCCCAGGGGAGCCATGTCCACACGCAAAATGTACGCACGGGCCTTGGAGAGATGCTTGACTATGACTACCACCCGCGCATTCTTCCGCCAGCCCATAAGCAAAAGGATGCCTTTCAGGGGTTTTTGCGTGAAGACGGCCGGGCGGGGGTGCGCAACGATATCTGGATTCTGCCCACAGTGGGCTGTGTCAACGGCATTGCCCAGCGGCTGGCTGTTTTGGCCGGCCCCCATGTATACGGTTCCGCCGGTAAAGTGATTGCCTTTCCCCATCCTTACGGCTGTTCGCAAATGGGCGAGGATCAGGACGCGACCCGCGCCATTCTCGCGGACTTGGCGCTTCACCCCAACGCGGGCGGCGTGCTGCTGCTGGGCCTTGGCTGTGAAAATAGCGGCGTGGAGGAAATCAAACCGTATCTGGGGGCCTATGACGAAAATCGCATCCGCTTTTTGGTCTGTCAGGAGCACGAGGACGAGCTTGCGGCCGGCCTCGCGCTGCTCCGTGCGCTGATTGACAACGCCGCCAAATCAAAACGCGAACCCATTGCCACCGATAAGCTCATTGTGGGCCTAAAATGCGGCGGAAGCGACGGCCTGAGCGGTATTACCGCAAACCCTGTCATCGGGGGATTTTCCGATCGTCTCATCGCCAATGGCGGGTCCACGATTCTCACCGAAGTGCCGGAAATGTTCGGCGCGGAAACCCTCCTGATGGCTCGCTGCGAAACGCGGGCTTTATTTGAGAAAACAGTCTCGCTGATCAATGATTTTAAACGGTATTATACGGATCATCACCAGCGCATCTATGAAAACCCGTCTCCGGGGAACAAAGCGGGAGGCATTTCCACCTTGGAGGATAAGGCGCTGGGTTGTACGCAAAAGGGGGGAAAAGCCCCGGTAAGCGGCGTGCTGGCCTACGCTGAGCGCGTCAATGCGCCAGGGCTGAGCCTGCTGAGCGCCCCGGGGAATGATCTGGTGGCGGCCACGGCTCTGGCGGCGGCGGGCGCGCAAATTGTGCTGTTTTCCACCGGGCGCGGCACGCCCTTTGGCTGCCCCGTTCCCACTGTGAAAATCAGCAGCAACACGCCTCTGGCTTTGCGCAAAAGGAGCTGGATTGATTTTGACGCGGGCCGGGCGGCGGAAGGAGCCGATATCGGGGCCCTTGCGGAAGAGCTGTATGCCTTTGTGCTTTTTATCGCCTCCGGTCAAAGCGTGAAGCATGAGATCGTGGGAATCCATGATATGGCAATTTGGAGGCGCGGGGTAACGCTGTAACGCGGCAAGAACGATGACAAAGGGAACCGGCTGCGTTCTTCACGCCCCCTACCGTTGGACGCGGCCACGCCCGCTTCCTTTCATCAGGCTTTCCACCTCGGAAACCAGGACACGGTTAAAATCGCCGATGATCGTATGCTTCAGGCAAGAAGCGGCCACGGCAAATTCAAGGGCGGTTTTTTCATCGCCGTAATGGTTCAGGCCATAGATCAAGCCTCCGCCAAAGCTGTCGCCACCGCCCACGCGGTCCACGATATCCGTAATCGAGTACTTGCGGGACAGGAAGAAGTCCTCGCCATTGTACAGGCAGGCGCTCCAATCGTTATGGTTCGCGGATTTGCTCTCCCGAAGGGTAATCGCCACACGCTTTACATTGGGGTAGGTTTCCATGGCCAGGGAAGCAATGGCTCTGTATTGCTCAATATTCAGCTCGCCCGATTCTATCTCGCCGGCGGATTCCGCTTTAAGGCCCAGAGACGTCTGAAAATCCTCCTCGTTGGCGATGATCGTATCCACATACTTCACCAGGTTGGGCATGAACTCGTCCGCGCGCACGCCATACTTCCAGAGGTTTTTTCGGTAATTCAGGTCACAGCTCACATGGAGCCCCATTTCCTTGGCGGTCCTTACCGCTTCCAGGCTCAGTTCGGACGCGCCCAGGCTGATCGCGGGCGTAATGCCCGTGATATGAAACCATGTCGCGCCCTCAAACGCCCTCTTCCAGTCGATATCGCCCGCCTTGGCTTCGCAAATCGCGGATCCGGCGCGGTCATAAATCACCTTGCTGGGGCGCTGTACTGCGCCCGTTTCCAGAAAATATATGCCTATGCGGCCGGGCTTTACCAGAACGCCGGACACATCCACGCCAAAACCTCGCAGCTCACGCAGGCACGCGGTTCCCAGATCATTATCGGGAAGCACCGTGACATAACCGGTTTCCATTCCATAATTCGCCAGGGATACGCACACATTCGCCTCGCCGCCCCCAAAGGTCGCCTCCAGCACAGGCGACTGCATCAGCCGCTCATAGGCGGGGCTCTTGAGGCGAAGCATCATTTCTCCAAAGGCAATTACTTTTGGCATATAAATTCTCTCCTTTATTTTTGCAGCAGATGAAACGCGAAGCCCGCGATTTCATCCCGCAGGTAAATGGCGGCAGGCTTTCCATTCTTTTTGGTACAGGTGTCTTCGTCAAAGGCAAAACCGCGCTTTTCGAGATGCCAGCGCGCGCGGGGGAGGTGGTCGCAGGCAATAGCGATGTGCCCATGAGTTCCCCGGAAGGGCTTTTTCATCATCTCAAAGGCGGTTCCGGCGAATATGCTGGCGTTCCCATCCTTGACCTCCAATTCCAGAAGCTTTGCGAGCATGTCCGCGTCCTTTTTGGCCTGCTCGGGGCTTGCGCTGTTGATGCCCACGTGGCGCAGTTCGAGGCCCAGCATCAGCGACACCGCCCTGCGGGTGAGGCTTTCGATCCGCTTCCAGTCCTTAGCCGCCACGGCCTCCGCCGGTACCATCCAGCTGCCGCCGCAGGCAATGACCTTGGGAAAGCTGAGATAGTCCTTGAGGTTTTTCTCGCTCACCCCACCGGTGGGCAGAAAGGTCACATTTCCATAGGGCGCGCTCATTGCCTTGATGAGTTCCAGCCCGCCCAACGCTTCGGCGGGAAAGAACTTCACGGTTTGAAGGCCGAGGGAAAGGGCCGCCTCAATATCGCTGGGATTGGCGCACCCGGGAACAATGGGAAGGCCCGCCTTCTGGCAATGCGTCACCACCTGGGGGTTTAGCCCGGGGGAGACGATATAGGCCGCGCCCGCGTCCTTTGCGCGATCCGCTTGTTCGGGGGTCAGCACCGTGCCCGCGCCCAGGATCACATGGGGAAGCTCTTCATGCACCCGGCGGATCGCCTCTTCCGCCGCGGCCGAACGAAAGGTGATCTCCGCCACGGGAAGCCCGCCATCGGACAGCGCTTTACACAGCGGCACGGCATCCGCCGCATCCTCCACCTTGATCACAGGCACCAGGCCCGCCAGCGAAAGCTTTTGAATCATTTCCATGCTTGGTCGCGTCTCCTTTCAGGTGATGTTAGTGGTTCCGCGTTCAACCCATTCTCCGGAGAAAACAACATTGATAGGCATCACATGGCCGCCAAGCACGCCCATCAGTGTAGACACGCAATTCTGGCAAAGGGATTGCAATTTGTTGTCTATGGACGAAAGCTCGGGCTCCGTACACAGGCAGAGGGAGGAATTGTTAAAGCCCACAATCTGTAAGTCCTCGGGAATGCTTCTGCCGGCGGCCTTCGCGTATTTCAAAACGCCCACGGCCATATCGTCGGTGGCGGTCATCACCGCGTCAAACACGAGGCCCTCTTTGACCGCGTTTTCCAAAATCGTTTTAACCTCCTGAATCCCATCGCCGTACCTGCATTCGATTATCAATTCCTTTTGAACCGGCAGGCCCATGGATTCGTAGGCCTGCCTATAGCCCTCCAACTTTTTCATGCCCGAATAGGTTTTTGCCTGCTGGAGATAAAGCACGCGCCGCCTTCCCGCTTCCAGCAGCTTTTGGGTAACGTTCATGGTGGCCGCCTTGTCGTCGCAATAGGCGCAATATATATTTTCTCCGTCCAGGCGGGCATTTAAGATCATCACCGGGGTTTTTTGCGCCGCGGAGCGGATGTATGTGTTTTGCTCTTTGTCCATGCTCACATAATTGGAGCCGACCAAAATGATCCCGTCCACACGCTTGGAGAGCAGTAGATCCAGGCTCTTTTTCCGGTTTTTATGAAGAAAGCCCGTGCAGCACAGCAAGGAATCATATCCGTTATCGCGCAGGGCCTTTTCCAAAAAAGAAATCGCCTCCGCCATAAAGGCGTCGGAAACATCCGCGCACAAGAGGCCGATGGTTTTCATTGTATTCAGTCCCAGCCCGCGGGCAAACACATTGGGGGTATAGCCGCAATCCTCCATGACCTGGAGGATTCTCTTTCGCGTTTTGTCGCTCACAGAGCGGCTTCCATTGATGACCCGCGAGACCGTCGCGATGGATACGCCCGATTTTTTTGAAATATCATAAATCGTCGTCACATGATCTTCATTCACCGAACCGCTCACCTCGTTTCAGCCAGGCCTGAAAGCTGTACGGCCAAAGCCGCCCGCACCCGGCTGGCGTTGGATGGGTCGGTATTCTCCAGCGTGATCGGCATGTGCTCATGAGCCGCGGCGAAACGCAAAATGCTCTCCCCTTTCATCTCGCCCATTCCCGCCGCCACCGTTTTGAATTCGCCCCCCGCCGCTTGATAATCCTTCCAGTGGATCACCTCAATATCCTTGCCAAGAAGTGCCAGGGCTTCCGTAAAGATCTCCTCCTGAGAGGCGGCGTTGCCCGCGTTCAATAGATTGACGGGATCCAGGATGATTTTGCACTGCGGGGAACGGAACGCCTCCAAAACCGCTTTTGCGCTTTGGGGCGTATGCACAATGTGGCGGCAAACCGGCTCAATCGCGAGGGGGACGTTCACCTCTTCCGCCGCTTTCACTACCGGCCAAAGGCGTTCGATGAACAGCTTCAGGGAATCCTCGGGGAAGCGTTCCGGCGCTTCGCCATGCGCTTTAGCAGGCGCTCCGGTTTCCGTTCCCACCACCTTTGCGCCAATCCAAGCCGCAAAACGCAGATGCGAAAGATAGCATTCCGTAGTGATTTTCAGTTCCGCCTCGTCCGGCGTCGCCAAATTCAGGTAGCACCCCAGCACAGCCGCCTGTAAGCCATGGCGCGTGAGCAGCCCGCGAACCGTTTTCGCATAGGCCCGTGTGAGGCGCAACCGGGCGTCTTGCATGGAGAAATCCGGCACCACCTTGCTAAGCGCCAGATGAACACAGGTAAACCCAAGCTCACGCGCCCTGATCAGCTTCTCCTCCAGGCCCTGCCCGTCCAAATCATGCAAGCGAATCCCAATGTTCAAATCCCATCACCCCCTTTGCTCATAGCGCGAAACATTTTCCATGCGGAGGGTCTTCCCTTCGGCTCCGTAAACGTTCACGTTTTGGAGCGATAAAAATTCGATGTTTACCGCCACGATGCCCTGCCGCGCGCAAGGCGCTACCCCGTCCGCCATCACGGGCACGTCCGCCTGGGCGTCTTGCGCGAAAGCGATGTTTACATCCCGCATCACAACAGAGCCAATCGGGCGTTCCGGCAATCCCAGAAAATAGGCCGCCGCCGCGTGACAGCCTTCGCACTCGATCCGTTCAAAAACCAGGGACCTGATCTTCGGGGTTGCCTCTTCCAAGGGCCGGGTCCCGCGGTCTTGCACCTCAGGCGCATGTCCGTCCGGATCGCAAAAGTAGAAACAATTCGCCGTGAAAGGTGTTTTCACATTCCGCATTTGAATGCGCTGAAATATGACGCTGTCAATCACCGCGTTTTTGCCGCGCCCCCGGCGTGTTTTGATTCTGAGGCCTCGGTCCGTGTCATGAAATTCGCAATCCTCCACCAGAATGTCTCGAATTCCCCCGGACATCTCACTGCCAAGGGTCACCGCCCCATGGCCGTCTCCCATCTCGCAATGGCTGATCCTCACCCTCTCACAGGGGGTGGCATATGTATCGCCCATATACCGCTTGCCGGATTTCAGGGCGACGCAATCGTCCCCCACAGAAAAGCAAACGCCTTTGATTTCCACATCCGCGCAGGAATCCGGGTTGACGCCGTCGGTGTTCGGGCTGTTCTTTGGCGAGCGGATCTGCGTCGCCAGGATTCGTATCCGCTGGCTGAACCAGGGATGAACATGCCACGCGGGGCTGTTTTGTATCGTGATTCCCGCCAGCGTTATGTCTGCGCAATGGTTCAAAAAAACCATGCGCGGACGCCGTGCCCCCCGTATGCTTTTTACATCCTTCCACCAGTTCTCTGTATTCGCCATGCCATCCAGAACACCTTCGCCATAGATCTGTACATTTTCAATATGGATGCCCGTGAGCAGCGAGGCAAACATGGGAAGCGGGTTCCCCTCCCATGTGCCTAGAAGGTATTCGGCGCGTTCATCCGTGCTTGTGATCGCCCCTGGAAGGATGGGCAGCCCCTCCCGGTTGGGAATGCCCGCGAGCACCGCGCCTTTCCCCACTTCCAGCCGAAGTCCGCTTTTGAGAAAGAGGTGGGATACGCGATACGTTCCTTCGGGAATCCACACGCGGCTTTCCGGAGGGCAGGCCTCAATGGCCGCCTGAATCGCCGCCGTGTCGTTGGCACTTCCATCACCCTTGGCGCCGAATGCCCGCACATTTAGGGTGACAAACTCATGGGGCGTTGTAAACAACAGGGATTCGGCCCTGCCATCCCCATCTTCCGCGCGGAGGGTATAGGCTGTTTCGGGCGCCAGGCCGAAAATTGGCGTCACCACATGCGTAACGGCCGCAACCTTCTTTTCATTCAGCCATAGACAATGCGGCTGCAATGATCGGTGCAGGCCGCCATCCTCTATGCTCACCACGGCGCACCGCGCCGTAAGCCATTCCAATGCCAGCTTCATCCCAGGCCTATCCTTTCACCGAACCTGCCGAGATGCCTTCCACAAATTGATTCTGCGCCAAAAAGAACACAACCAGCGACGGAACGATGGAAATCAGCGAGATGGCCAGCACGCGGTTCCACTCAAAGCCATTGTCCGCGTCCATGGACAGCTTCACATAAATCGTCGCGGGATAGCGGGCAGGCGTATTCACATACAATAGCGGCCCCATAAAATCATTGTTCGACCACATAAACTGAAAGAGCGCCACCGAAATGATCGCGGGCCTCAGCATGGGCGCGATGACTTTAAGCAGCGTCTGCATGGAGTTGCAGCCGTCAATCGTTGCCGCCTCATCCATCTCTTTGGGAATGGAGCGCATGAACTGGATCAGCAGGAACACAAAGTAGGTTTCCGAGGCAAACAACGCGGGAAGCACAATCGGCAGATACCAGGGAGAATCTACCCAGCCAAGGCCAATGTACATCTTGAATTGCGGCACATTGAGCACCACCTGGGGCAGAAAGAGCGTGCTCATCAGGATAGCGAAAAGGACCCGCTTCCCCTTAAACTGAAAGCGCCCGAACCCATAGGCCGTCAGCACGGAGGAAAGGATGGTGAAGACGACCTTGGGAATGATGATCTTATAGGTGTTTACCATGGATTTGAGCAGATCAATGTCCCCGCCATAGCTCTTGAACGCGTTCTGATAGCCGGTGAAGACGGGCGCCTTGGGGATGATATGCATCCCGGTAAAAATTTC
>WRGP01000251.1 GCA_009787135.1 Bacillota bacterium
TATCCTCTCAAGGGCATAAAAGCCAATTGTATTTTGTCACCGTAAGTTCCACGGTATTCCCATTTACACGGATCCGAAAACACTCCCTCTGCAACAATTCATAGCATTTCATGGGTGCTTCCTTTCACCACCAGTAACCAATATGTACAAGCTCTTTCTTATCTTTTGGCTTTGAATGCTCACGCTTGCCAAAGAAATCATCATCCCTGGCAACGGCTGGATCATACCAATCAGCCTTTCCTTTCGCCCATTCTATCCAATCTGCCTTTTCCGAGCCTAAGGAGTCTGACGATTCAACCACTGCGATGTATCTGCGTATTTTGCAGGCCGTATCATAGTCTTCGGCAAGACTCGTCAAGGCAAGGGTTCTGTCAACTTCAGTATTATAACGCTTGCGACGCTGCTCTTTTCGTTCCGCTTCCTCTAGGCGCTTTCGTTCAGCTTCCTCATGAGCGGCACGCGCTAATTTTTGGACTTCTGCCGCTTGATACATTTCAATCATGATATCGCCAACGCGCTCCTCCACAACATATGATTTACAATCGCGAAAGCTCTTCCGGCCATTGACCGCAACGGTTAGCTTTCCATTATAAACATAGTCATACTTTCGAATCTGCGGCTTTGATGCCCATGAATTTCGCTTGCGATCCTCCTCATACTTCAACAGCAGCATATTCTCTTCCTTTGTGGGAATGTGCGCAACCTTATCCTGCGATTCGGAAAATGAAAGCTCAACGGTTTCACGATCAACCGTGAATCTCAGTTCTCCCGTTAGTGCACACCCTAAAGGTTCCATTGCTTTTATGAGTGCATCAATGATTCGGCATGCCCTTGGAATCATATCGCTTGATATTGATTGCGCCAAGTATGGTGCGGGGTCAGCATTACGTTGGCCCCATGCTCTGTTTGCCGTATTCTTCTGCTCTTTTTTCCATTCCGAAATGACTTTTCGATGCGCGATGATCTTCGCATGCATGCGTGCGTTTTCATTTGGTATCAAGATTTGAGATGCCACGGTCAATATAATCGACTTTTCTTCATCGCTTAAATGCGCAAGCCTTTCTTCCTCTTCATGCGACTGATAAGTTATTCCTGTTTGAATCCCTGTTTTTTTTGCGGGCTTGTCACTTTTCGGCAGCGGGATAACAGATACGGGCTTGCCAGCATGCAACTTGGCCCAATAACCTCGTGGAGGGTTCGGTATGTCTAATGCTTTACATATATTATGTATCGCCACATCGGATACCTTATATCGCTTGGCAACCTCAGTTATTGGAGCTTTCCATATCTCTTTATAAAGCTCCTCGCGGCTGTACACATTGTATTTCTGACCATATCGTACAATGGTTTCAGGCTCATCAATAACCTCTTGAGTTGCTTTACCGGTTTCTGCTTGGATTTCAGGGGGCAGCTGGCAAAGTGAAGTGGGCTCGAGAGTTCCCTTGATAGTATCCTTATGCGGGGGTGAGGCGTCCGTTTCCATTTTCTTCTTCGCTGGCATTGGATTTGGATTTTCTTTACGAAAAGCCGTGGTAGCAGGAAAAATAGTAACCACCTGATCAAAGGGCTCGGCTAGCTCAGGCTTTATGACAGGCTTTCCGAAGCTGAGCTTCGTCCAATAGCCGGAAGGAGGAATCGGGATCTGTGCTTCTTTGATGTGCTTCCTGAGCTGCTCATATGGGATATCGTGTTTTTTCGCCAGACCAGCAACTGAAATTTCCCATATTTGATCATACAACTGACGACGGGTCAGCGAAAAAATTGGCGCTTGGGGCACAATGATTACCTCCTTTCTGTGCGAAGACAAAGCAGTATCTGTTCTTTGCCGAGGCTCCCAGGCCTCGACGCTTCCATCTATGTATGTCGCTTCCGTACCGCTTTCGCCGCTGTCTTGACCGTTTATCACTTCGACTGAATCACTCAAGTCAGTTATGCCCATAATGGCATCAAATTGCTTTATCCCTCCTATTCCTCTTTTTCGCTTAATAGAAAAAGCAAGTCACATTTCATTTCTTCAAATTGTGAAATGATCGTGTTCAGGTTTTTTTCTATGCCTGCGATCTGAACCTCGTTAATTCTGCCATGATTGTACGCTATAAGGCGCTCCGCGATGATGCTATAGCTCCAGCCATCCGTATACCGATCCTCGGTGTGGATGGCAAATCCGATCGGCAGCAGATCGTTTCTCATGCCGATGCTTACCGCCATTGGAGAAACTCCGAGGTAATCACCGGCGATTTTACATGTAATCTTTTTCATGCTCCTTATTTCGTCATCTGAATACTTGGCCATACGTTTCACCTCCTTCGTGACAGAGATGTACATACGCGTATAAAGCATATACCCACCATGAATAGATTCGACTATTTGCGACAAAACCCTCTGCTTTCACCACTTGATCAAGACGAGGCTCTCCAAAGATGGTTTGGTTTATCTTGTTTTCATTTTTTCCATAGAGCCAACCGTTATCCTCTTCTCCGAGCAAAAAATGCGGTCCCGGCACGCTACAGTTTCAGTCTGGAGTTGCTCTATCTTGCTGGCCTGAACGTTGAAATCAATTACTCTTCAACTCATCATCCAGAAACTTTCTTGGCTGTCTCTTCAGCGGCGCCTTTTCCAAATTGCCTCTCTCTGACAACTGCTTCTTCCATCTGATGAGTGTCGCCATGCCTACTTTCAATTCCCTGATTGTTTCTTCCACTATGTGCCCATTTACACACGCTCTTGCATAGATGCCAGCAGGCTGGGGAACACGGGTTCTCAATTAGCACGCCAGGGGCGGGGTATCGCACCTCATCAGAATAAAAAAGGACCGCTTGTCCTATAAACAAGCGGCCGCATTTTTTGATAATTAGGAGTTGAACTGCTTGGCCTCGTGGGGCACGGTCCAATCATCAACACCATTGGTGTGCTTCGTGGTGGAATCAAAGTGATAATTCTGTTTCCAAACGATATCCCACACCCTGTACTTGCAGTTTGTGCTGTCATGCTTACAAGAGTCGCCCCTCTTAATAGTATCTTGCGAAACAAAGAAAACATCCAAATCAATAGCACCACCCGTGTAATCGACCATCCAAGTGCCTGTGGCTTCATTCTTCCACAACGCCGGGAACGTTACAAGGTCATACCTGTCGTTGGGAACCTTGACATCATAACCCAGCGCAGTCCAGCCATTCAAGAGCCTCTTGCTAACCTTCCAGTCAAGCGTCTCAACATAGCCCTGGCCAATCCAGCCGCCGTTGAGTGTCGTCCAGTAAACATTGGTGGGGGACGCAGACTCTTTAAAGCAGCACGTCGCGGCGACGGATTCGTTCATCGCCATTTTGTTCATAGAAACGATAGGCATCAACATAGTTTTTCCCCTCCTGTAATTGAAGTTCGCTTGTATAATAACACCTACATGTGTTTATGTCAACCATTTTTTTCAAAAATTTCTTCCAAGGCGATGATTTTGCCAATGAGGCGGGATGAAAATGACGCGTTCTATCGTTTCATATTGCCGCCTTGGCAGGCCATATGTTGTTATGGTTCCAGGCTTTTTTCCTATTATATCATTCATCTTTTTCAAGAGAGGGGTAAATCGGCTCCGCGATGTTGTCCCGCGTTATCCGCCCCGTTTGATCGGATTGATTCTTCAGGGTAAATTATGCTATCCTTTGTTCTGATACCGCCTACGGCTGCATGAGTGGCAAAAGCGAGGCGACAGCCAGGAAGGCGCTGACAGACCGCTGCCTATGACGCGTGGGGCTTCCTATAAAAATAAAAAGCAGGAAGGGGCCATGCGGTATCGCGGATCCTTAGAGTGCATTGTCACCATCCTGAGCGGCATGTCAGCGCCTGAACAGCTGGCGAATAACATTCGTACCACGCGGAACTTTGAATCCCTGGCAGAGACGGATCACACGGTCCTCCGCCAGGCAAGGGATTGCCTCGCGGCGATCCCCGCCATTCCCCGCATTGATTGCAAGCATTGCATGGAAAGCAAGAAAGTCCAAAAAGGATGTAAGGCAAGGGAGCGCGCTCCCTTGCCTTACATCCGCCACGGCCGCGAAGCGGAACGCCAATGCCGCAAGGCATCTCTTCTCCTCTACGTCTCCAGGCCGGACAAAAATCCCCGAGTATTTTCCGGGGATGACCTTTCCTCGTTCCCCCTCCGCCTGCGGGAACCACGCTTCATGCGGGCGCGAGTTACGCGCCCATCACGTTCTCCACCGCGCCAATGTGCTCGCTGAGCATATCGCAAAAGCTCGATAGTTCGTCCGCGCGCGCGTCCGCCGGCAGCCCGAGGAATTCCTTCACGCACTGCACCATAGGCTCACACGCTTCCTTTAGCGGTGCGGGCTCCATCATCCCCGCGCGGGCGAGCAGCGTATCCAGCCCACGCAGCAACCCCAGCAGGCAGGGGTCGCCGCAGCTCAAAATCGTCGAGGTAATGTGCTCGTGCAGCGGCTTGGCCTGCATCATCTCCGCGGCATAGGGGTCAAATACAGGTTCGCCGTCAGTCTCCATTTCGGCCATGATTTCCCGAATCAGCCCGGGGCGGGTTTTGAGCACACTCCTGTATTTATTCTGGTAGCGAAGCATCAGCCTGCGGTCGCCGCCGGAGAGATTCTGCACACAGGCGCGAACGGAAATACCCTGTCCGCGGGCGGTAAGTACCTTACGCACAAGTTCGCGTACCTCTTCGGCCGTGAACGTCTCAAACGGGGCGGCATGCGGCACGCTTTCCGCATTTTCACGCTTCAGGCAAGCATAATAGTAATTGCGCACGCTGTTAGGCTTGCGGCCAAGCGTGTTGCCGATACGCTCGAAAACGCCGCGCAGCGGTTCCCCGCTTCCGCCCGCTGTCAGTACCGCCTCGCGCAGCTGCGAAACTTCCTTTTCTTTCCATCCGCCGCGTCCCGTTCTTGCGATGTTCTCCATTCTATCAACCCTCCATGTGTCTTGATGATATATAGTATGCGCGAGTCCTCCGGCGTTTATGCTAGGTCTACAGGATTTTTTATGAAACAAATGAAAAATAGTTGCGCGGGGAATCGTTGTGCGCTATACTGTTGCCAATAAAATGAAGGAGTGTGATTGGATGAATTCATACGCGGCGCGAATCATGGCTGATTTGAAGAAAAGAAACGGGCACGAAAAGGAGTTTTTGCAAGCGGCAACGGAGGTTCTTGCATCATTATCCCTATACTTGGAGAAGCGCCCCGAGTTGGAAAAATTGGGCCTTCTGGAGCGTTTTGTGGAGCCTGAGCGTGCCATCGGGTTTCGCGTGCCGTGGGTGGACGATCAAGGGAACGTGCAGGTGAACCGCGGGTACCGCGTTCAGTTCTCCAGCGCTATCGGCCCGTATAAAGGCGGCCTTCGTCTTCACCCCTCGGTGAACCTGGGCATCATCAAATTCCTTGGCTTTGAGCAGATCCTCAAGAACGCGCTGACCACACTGCCCATCGGCGGCGGTAAGGGCGGCTGCGACTTTGACCCCAAGGGCAAGAGCGACAACGAGGTCATGCGCTTCTGTCAGAGCTTTATGACCGAGCTGTACCGCCACATCGGCGCCGACACGGACGTACCGGCCGGCGATATCGGCACCGGCGCGCGGGAAATCGGCTTCCTGTACGGTCAATACAAGCGCATTACCGGGCTTTATGAGGGCGTCCTGACAGGCAAGGGCCTTGTGTATGGCGGCTCCCTGGGCCGTACCGAGGCCACGGGCTTTGGCCTGTGCTACTTCATGGCGGAAATGATGAACGTGGCGGGCAAGTCCTTCGCGGACCGGCGCGTCGTGGTCAGCGGCTCCGGCAACGTGGCAATCTACGCGGCCAAGAAGGCCGCGGAGCTTGGCGGCAAGGTCGTAGCCATGAGCGATTCCAATGGCTACATCGTTGATGAGGACGGCGTGGACCTGTCCGTCGTCAAGCAGCTCAAAGAGGTCGAACGCAAGCGCATTAAGGAATACGTCTTACATCGCCCCGCAGCGCGGTACATAGAGGGCTGCGCCGGCATTTGGACTGTGCCCTGCGGCATCGCCCTGCCCTGCGCCACCCAGAACGAATTGGATCTGGACGCGGCCAGGGCGCTCGTCGCAAACGGCTGCTTTGCCGTGGGCGAGGGCGCAAACATGCCCTCCACGCAGGACGCCACGGACTACTTCCTCGAAAAAGGCGTGCTCTTTGGCCCCGGCAAGGCGGCCAACGCCGGCGGTGTCGCTGTCTCCGCGCTGGAAATGAGCCAAAACAGCCAGCGCCTGCACTGGACCTTCGAGGAAGTGGACACCCGGCTGAAGGACATTATGAAGAGCATCTTCGAGCAAAGCGCCATGGCCGCGGAAGAATGCGGCAAACCCGGCAACTACGTCGTCGGCGCGAACGTCGCGGGCTTTAAAAAGGTCTCCCAGGCAATGATCGCGCAAGGGGTCGTGTAATGAACTTCCGGCCCCTTGGCGCAAGCGGCCTTACGGTCAGCGAGGTTGGCCTTGGCTGTGAGCACCTGCAGGGCAAGGAACTGTCCGATATCCGCCGTGTCATAGACGCGGCGGTTTCGGGCGGTGTCAACATCCTGGATGTCTTTATGTCCGAGCCCGAGGTGCGCGCGAACATCGGCATCGCGCTCAAGGGCAAGCGCGATAAGGTGCTCCTGCAAGGCCATATCGGCGCGGGCTGGGTTGACGGCCAATACTGCCGAACGCGCGAACCCGCGCGATACCGCCATTTTTTTGAGGATTTTATGGCCCGGCTTCAAACCGATACCGTCGATATCGGCATGCTGCATTTTGTGGACACGCGGGCGGATTTTGATCAAGCGCTCGCGAACGGCATGCTGGATTACGCGTGCGAGCTGAAGGCAAAGGGCGTCCTCCGCGCCACGGGCGTCAGTTCTCATGACCCGCTCGTCGCCCAGCAACTCGTGGAAACCGGCAAAATCGACGTGCTGATGTTCTCGCTCAACCCGGCGTACGATACCCTGCCGCCGGAGACGGATGTCGACGGGCTGTTCAAGCCCGAATCCTACCAGCGCGACAGCTTCACCATTGTGCCCGAGCGTTTGCGGCTGTACCAGACCTGCGAGGCGCTGGGCGTGGGCATCACCGTCATGAAGGCGCTGGGCGCCGGCGCGTTGCTCCGCGCGGAGTCATCGCCCTATGGCGCGGCCATGACCGTCCCCCAGTGCATCCACTACGCGCTGACCCGGCCCGCCGTGGCGAGCGTCTTGGTCGGCTGCAAAACCGCGGAAGAGGTTGAACAGGCACTGGCGTATGCGCAGGCGGACGACCAGGCGCGCGACTATGCGGCTACGCTCGCTGAGTCGCCCAAGTTTTCCCTGGCAGGCAAGTGCATGTACTGCAATCATTGTTTGCCGTGCCCCAGCCATATTGATATCGCGCGGGTGAACAAGTTCTTGGACCTTGCCGCCATGGATGAAAAGGTGCCGGAGACAGTGGGCGCGCATTATGCCGCGCTTGCGTGCTCCGCTTCGGATTGTATCAAGTGCGGGCAGTGCGAGAAGAGGTGCCCGTTTGGCGTGCCGGTGGCGGAGAGGATGGCGAAAGCGGCGGAGGTGTTTGGGAGGTAGAGAGAGACGCCAGGGAACGCTGCCCCACCACCACCACCCAGAACAATCGTTCCCTCTCTTATCACTCGGAAACCAAAGAATTTATTGTTATCCTTTGGTTTGTAGCATCCATTGTAATATTTGCACCAATTGGGAGTGTAAACATTGGATGGGTATGTGAACAATCGACTTGAGATAATACGGGTATTTTTTTATTTCGAATAATTTCAGACAATACATCATGCGGCATTCTCTTAGAATCCTTATCGTCAAAGGCCTCATATTTTCCTAATATCAGCCCGGAAATTCTATCGAAAATACCATTGCATTCTAAGAAGGCAAACCCCCTCTCCGCCTCACTGATATCCTTCAAAGATTCCTCTATAAACAGAATATCGCCTTCTTTTATACAGGGCATATAGGGACTTCCCCATATACCATACATAGTATCCAAATTCCCAATAATCAATCGCCCGGTGGCAGTACCTGGTTGCACAGTCACCCATTTATTTTCCACTGCTTTTTTTGTTCTATCCTGTAGTTCCCAATCTAAATATTCATCAGTCCAAAATGAGGGTTTCTCCAGATGCATCGGAAACTTACGTTTTTCAGACAACATCGCCAACATATACATAAGTGACGCATTGTTGTATGGGGGAAATTCGCCGAAAGTAGCTACCAACGCAGGGCCATAGAATACTGGTATAGAACACTTTTCATAAATAGACAATAGTATTGCTGTCATATCTGAATAGCCTATAATGATTTTAGGGTTTTTCTTTAAGTATTCATAATCAATATATGGAACCAGCGAATTTGAATTCATGCCACCAATCGTTGACATTATACAAGAAATTGATGGATCGTGTATCAATGAGTTTATTTCATCCACACGTTCTTGAAGCGTACCAGATCTATAGAAATCTCTTTTGCCCGAAAGCTTTCCTCCTTTTAGTTTAAACCCCGCATTCACTAAAAAGTCTTGTGCTCTTTTTGTACGTATAGGGCATAGATAAGTGATAGGCTTTGAGGGAGAAAAAAAGCCTATCGTGTCCCCTTTGTTTAGAAACATAGATTATCCTGCCTTTCCTTCCCTAAAGCGTTCTCTAGCGCATTGTCCGGACGAATCAAACTATTGTATTCATTCATTGCTGTAGCCCCAATGATCTAGTTGAAAAGAAGTTATACCTGACTACGCTTGCCACTATCCATAGTGTTCACCGGTCAACCGGCTTTACCCGGATTGCTTCGTTGCGCTCGCAATGACGGCGAAGCCTTGACGCTGCACGGTCTTTTGCCATATACAGCAACCCTAAGAAAGGATTCTTAAGGGTTCTTCCCTTATTAAGTTAAGCGGGGGAGGGGCTGGGGGGCAGAGCCCCCCCGGCGCCCTCCCGTTCTGCCTTCCCTCTCTTACTTCTTCGGCACAACCACCACATGCCGATAGGGCTCGTCCCCTTCGCTGTGCGTCGTCACGTCCGGATTCTCCTGCAAGCTCGAATGCAGAATCCTCCGCTCATAAGGGTTCATGGGCTCCAAAGACACCTTCCGCCCCGTCTTCACCGCGCGGCCCGCCATGCGGGACGCCAGCCGTACCAAGGCATCCTCGCGCTTGGCGCGGTAGTTTTCCGTATCAAGCGTCACGCGGATATAATTTTCCTGTCCCCGGTTTACCTGCAAACTGGTCAAATACTGCAAAGCGTCCAGGGTTTCACCGCGGCGGCCAATGAGGATGCCCAGCGTATCGCCGTACATTGATACGTATAGATGGCCCTCCTCATTCTGCTTGGCCTCCACCTGCACGTCCACGCCCATGCGCCGCGTCACCTCCAGCAGGAACTGCTGGGCACGGCCTTGAGACGTGCTTGGATCATGAATATCAATATGTTCCGGCGCCGGCACGGGCTGGTATTCTTGAGCCTCGGCATATGCCTCCTCCCGATACTCCTCGCGCGGCAAGCGTTGCCTGGGCGCGGTCTTTGCCCTTGGCTTCCCGGCAGCGGCTGCGGCCTGCCCTGGCAGCGGCGCGTTCTTAAACCGCTCCATCACATCATTGCTTTTCGGTCTGTCCGCCCCGTTGGAACCCATAGCCGCATGGCCGCGCGATTTTTCCTGCGGCTTTTTCTCCGGAAGGGCTTTCTTCTCTGCCGGCGCCGCCCGCTTTTCTTTGGGGGACGGCATCTCCGTGCGCAGAGCCCCCTGCAGGTCGATGCCCAGGTTGTCCTCCTCTTCATCATCCCTATTCGACAGCAGGGTCATGCGCACCGTCGCGGGTTTGCTGCCAAAGACCCCAAACAAGCCCTTCGCGCCTTCCTGCAATATATCCACCTTACAGTCCGATATGGAACAATTCAGCTTGTTAAGCCCTTCATTTACGGCCTCTTCAATCGTGCGGGCGGACACCTCTATGCTTTTCACCTTAGTTTTACCTCCTCAGCTTGCGCGGCGGCTTTTCGATCTTGCGCCTCAAAGTATTGCCTGAAAACGAATTGTTGAATCATGACCACAAGGTTCGTTACCACCCAGTACAAGGAATAGGCAGCGTTGGACCCCGCGCAGATATAAATTGAGAAAAGCGGAAAAAACCATTTCATAAAAGCGCCCGTGCCGGCCTGGCCCTCCTGCTGGGGCTGCTGGGGCTGCGGGTTGAGCGTGTAGGCAAAAAATTGGGTGACAAACGCGAGAAGGGGCAGAATGAAGAAGCCGTTGGGCAGCCTAAAGAGGGTGAGGGAAAACAGAATCATGTTGATGGTGCCGCCTGGCAGCGGCGTCGCGTTGTAAAACGGCAGCACGATCTTCTGGTATACGTCCCCGCTCACAAAGGCGCGCAAGGCCGTCATTTCCTCGGCGGTGATCAAGCCCTCGATGGAGTTGCCCACAGCCGACAGCGCGTTTGCAGCGCTTGGCAGCACGGAGTTAAAAGGCGAATCAGCCACCCATAGGTTCTTAATCCACAGAAACGGCTCCACCAGCGAATGCAAAGGAGGCAAAACCGCATGAATATCGCTTGCCTCGGTCATATCACCCACCACGCTTTGGATGGATAAAAGCGAGCGAACCAGCTCCTGATTGGCCATGGAACGTATGGCGCCAAACATAATGAAGAAGATTGGCAGGGTGAGCAGCATTGGCAGGCAGGAACCCAATGGATTAATCTTCTCCTTCTGATACAGCTCCGCCTGCTTCTTCTGCAGCTTTTCTTTATCATTGGCGTATTTTTTTTGCAGCGCCTGCAGCTGCGGGTTCAGCTTCTCCATGCGGCGCATGGACTTGCGGCTCTTGTAGTCAAACGGCAGCAATATCACGCGGATGAGGACGGTAAACAGGATGACCGCCAAGCCATGGCTTCCCACCAGATTTGTAATGCCCGCCAGCATGGATTGAAAAAACGCGCTCAATTCGTGGCCTCCTTCAAAGGCTTATCCGCGCGCCGCCTTTGTTACGGCACCGGGTCGTATGGCTCTCGCCTGGTAAAAGGGTGACACCTGAGGATACGCCTTGCCGCCAGCCATCCGCCCTTTGCCGCGCCGTATTTTTCAACAGCCTGGCGCGCGTATTCCGAACAGGTGGGGATATAGTGGCACATCGGGCGGCTGTGTGGGCTGATCCGCCGCTGATAATAGCCGATCCCCCGCAAAAACAGGCGTTTCATCATGTGCCGCTTCCCTCTTCCCGCAAAACTCCCTGCCCGCGAAGCAACTTCTCCATCGCGGCATGAAGCCTTGCGGAATCGGCCCCCACAGCCCCCACGCGCGCGATGATGACGTAAAGGCCCGGCCTTAGCCTCGGCAAAAAAAGACGAAACTGCTCTCGCAGGCAGCGTTTCACACGGTTGCGCACAACGCTGTTGCCAACCTTCCGGCTGACCGAAAAACCCACCTGCAGGTGTGGGCCACGGACATGGAGCAATACCATCTCGCGGCAGGCACAGGACTTGCCTTTATGATAGACGTATTGAAACTGCTTGTTTTTCCGTAGGCGAAAGGCACGCTGCATCCTCTTGTCTTTCCTTTATAATATACAGATAGCACAAATGTACAACGAGCCCGACCAAACAGATCGGGCAATGTCGCGTCACCAAGTGTGTTCAGTTGTGACCGTCATACCGTCAGGACCTTGCGGCCACGGAGACGTCGGCGGGCCAACACGCTGCGTCCGCTCTTGGTTTTCATGCGGGCGCGGAACCCGTGCACCTTACTGCGCTGGCGCTTTTTCGGCTGGTACGTACGAAACATGGTACAACACTCCTTCAACGGCCCCTGCAAGGCCTAATGTACAGCCCATATATTATATGAAAAAAGACAAGCTGTGTCAAGCCTTGCAGGGATATGTTTTGAAGGCTCACATCGTGAACACCCCTCGCGTTTGTTTTTATTATGGAAGTATAAGCGTATCGGCTTCCAGCCATCGTCGGCCCGTTCCAGGGCGCGTCCCCGTTCGTCCCCATAGTCCGTTCGGCCCCCTGATGAGGCTCGCCGTACGCTTGACCCACAGGAAATTGCGCTTGATGCCCGCCCCCCGCCACTTGGCAAGGAGCGTCTCATCCACCCATGGAACCAACGCCTGAAGCGCCGCGCGCAGCGCGTTCGCGCCAACCAGCAGCACGCATACCAGCAGAATCCCAATGGAAATTTTCAGCATAAGAACCTCCACATCTGTCCATGGCATTTAAAGAACTGTCACGGCCACCCCGCGGCGTCGCTTTCTGTAGCAGGAGAAGGACCTATTGCCTCCCATATGACTTGAACGAGACGCGCACAGCGCGCTTTGCGAAACTCCCGCGGCTGCCCGCGCCGCGAGGGGACCCTTGCGGTTCCGCCATCTTCAATGCTTTACACCCGAATATGTCGGGGAACAGTCGACGGCCGCGAGACGGACCCTCACCCGGGCATGGCGGTTGTAAACCCCAAAAACCTTTCATCCCCCTTTTCGATGTTCTTCATTTGTCTGCGAAAGAGCTTGTACGCCCCGGGGCCGTTTTGGCACACGCACCGCGATCTCTACATACGCATCCCGATCCTTAATTTCGGCCTCCGCATGGAGACCTGCCGCCTGCATCTGGCGAATGATATCGCGGATGGCGTTGACGTAGAGACGGTGGTCGCGTATCAAAGCAATCACGCTTCGCCTGGCCGGTGGCGGTAAGGGCAGCGCCGCCAGCATGCTGGCCACAAGCGCTTCGCCCTGTTTTACGGTTAGCTTCTGTTCCGCCATGCGCCGCGCCGCGTCCAACTGCAAAGCGGAAAGCGGGAGCGGGAGCAGGGCCCGCGCGTGGCGCTCTGTTAAACCAGACGTGCGCAGCGCCTCGCACACAGGGGGGTCAAGCTTCAAAAGCCTCAGCTTGTTGGCGATCGAACTCTGACTTCGACCAATCCGTGCCGCCAGCGCTTCCTGCGTCATCGCGCAGTCCTTCAGCGCCGCCGCGTAGCCTTCGGCCTCATCCAGGTAGTGCAGATCCTCCCGCTGCAAATTCTCCACCAACGCCATCAGCGCGCTACCCGCTTCGGTCACGGACAGAACCAATGCGTCAATGTGCGTCAGCCCGAGCTGTCGACAGGCCCGAAGCCGCCGCTCACCGGCGATGAGTTCATACCGCGCGATGTCCACTGCGCG
This sequence comes from Bacillota bacterium, assembly GCA_009787135.1. Taxonomy (GTDB): domain Bacteria; phylum Bacillota; class Clostridia; order Christensenellales; family Aristaeellaceae; genus Avichristensenella. Next base: position 13,162 of record WRGP01000251.1, read on the forward strand.
CACGGCGATCGGCTGCAGCAAGCCTAATTGCCGTATGGACGTAGCGAGCGCTTCGATCGATTGGCCGTCGAAGCTGCGCCTGGGTTGATGGGGATTGGGAAGGATCTCCTGAACCGGGATGCTCCATACGCTTACGGTGCTCTGAAGCGCGTGTCGGGCTGCTCGCGGCATAGTTGCCTCCTCACGTCTGATGAACCGCTTAATTCGTCAGGGTGGACAAGAATCCTTCTAGCGCCCAAAGAGAACCGTTCGACGCGAAATGTTGCCTGTGTGCGGTCTTGTATGGGGCATAAAGCCTCTTGTACAAGCCCAATGGACAAGCTTTGACGCGGGGGGCAAGCATGCGGGGGGATTCGCCGCGAAAGGAGGGGTTTCTCTACGGGAAAAATTTTTTCTCATGCCTCATATGCATGCAGGATATATGATTGCGGCGCCGACGGATCGGAAAAGGCCGTATACGCTCCGCCTAGATGACGCCGTATTGCCGGGCGGTCTCCTTCAAAGCAGCCGGAATGTATTTTTATGATAGTCTATCAGCCCGTCGCGCTTCATTGCCGATAATTCGCGCGACAGCGCGCTGCGCTCGACGTGTAAATATTCGGCCAGCGCGGTCCGGTCATAGGGTATGCTGAATACGCGGCCGCGGCGGCCGGGGGCGGCTTCATCCGACGCACGCTTGAGGAAGTATATAATTTTTTCCCGCATGGTGGGCTTTGTTATACAGGCTATTCTGTCGAGCAGCTCAAAATATTTTTCCGAAACTCTGTTCAATAGATTGCGTATCAGTTTATCATGATTCTCGCACCGCCTCGCACATGGGCTGAGCAGGTTCGCGACGGGCAGTAACAGCGCCGAAACCCTCTCCAAAGCCGTCACGGTGACCGGGCTTCGGCGTTCGTTACGCAAAGACAAAACATCGCCGAAAACGCTCCCGCTTGCGAGCCTTGAAATAATAAGGCGTTTGCCCGACATATCGAGTTTGGACGCTTCCACCAAGCCCGTTACGATAATGCCCATGCAGTCAGCGTTTTCATGTTCCCAAAGCAGGTTCTCCCCTTTATCATAATATCTCACGCGCGCTTTCAAACATTCCAGCATCGCCTTTTGCTCAGCTTCCGTCATGCCCTCCAGCAGAGGGTTCGGCGGTATTGTCAATGCGTTCATGATGACCTCTTTTACAAAACGTTGCGTGCGCAACATACATTCCATGATGATTATAGTATACTTGCCGCGGAAAATCAATAAGGAGGTATGTTTCCTATGCAAATGGGTGTGCGAAAAAATATTCTATGGATCACGCGCACGGCCGTTTTGACGGCGCTGCTGGTGGCGGCGCAGTTTTTGACCGCGCCGCTGGGCAATCAATACGTTACAGGATCCGCGGTGAATCTGCTGCTGATTGTTTCATTTTTGACTTGCGGGCTGGCGACGGGCTTGACGGTAGCCATTGTCTCGCCGGTATGCGCGTTTCTTGCCGGCGTCGGATTTTCTTTCCCGCCGCTTATCCCTTTCGTGGCGCTTGGAAACGCGGCGCTGGTCATGGCCTGGTTTTTTTGGGGGGTGCTTATGAAATCCGCTGCGCCCGGCATGCGGCATAAAACCATGTACTACCTGCTCGCGGCAGCGGCGGCTGTCATGAAATTTTTGACGTTATACGCGGGCATTGTTTTATTTGCCATACCGTATCTGCTTGACCTGAACGAAAAGCAGCGTGTTATGCTGACCTTATCGTTTTCGTATCCACAGATTATAACGGCTGCCATCGGGGGCATCATTGCCCTTGCCGTTATGCCTCCCCTGCAAAAGGCGCTTCGATCCTTTGGCAGGGGCGTTTAAAACTTAGCCAAAGCATCGTTTGCAGTATCGCTTGCGCTAAAAATCAATAAACTCCCGAAACCTAGGCAAAATCCCGATCCCATCCGGATAGTGCGCGGCAAACTGCGGAACCGCGTGGCTGGGGAACGAATTCCCCTCAATCAACACAGGCCCGTCCGGCGTGACCGCCACATCCCACGCCACAAACCGCACCTGCGGCACAACATGCATGGCCCGCAGGCACATATCCACCGTCTCCGCCCAATAGGGGATCCCAAAGCCTGGGATCCTCGCGCCTGTCATCGGATGGGTTTCATAGCGGTTGCCCTGTTTATCCGCGCCCACGGCCGTGAGCACGCCGGTCGCAAGGGCCACCGGCGCGGCCATGCCCCCCTGGTCCACGTTGTCCACCACATTGCCGTTGCCAACGCGAAGGCTCGCGTACACAATCCCCTGTTTTTTATCGCCCAGCAGCGTGGCCACGCGCACCGTGTTGACCGAAGTGGGACACAGCGCGTCCAGCGCCTCATGCTGGCGCACGCAGTCCTCCAGAAGGCCGATGCCAGCCAGCCGAAGCGCCTCCAGCGAGGGCAGCTCTCCTCTTTTGTACTTAACGATACCGTTGCCGCTGGACCCCTCCATGGGCTTGCCGATCACGTCGCCGCGCCCCTCCGCCCACTGGGCAAGGGCTTCTTCCGTCGCGCCGCGCAGGTCGATCCAGCCGCGCCGCACCTGCCCGGCGAACAGGGTGTTGAATTCCGCCTTGTCGTCAAAATGATGCCAGTACGCCTTGTCGTTCATCTTCGCCACGATGCGGTTGGACGCCTCACGGGTGATCTGCGTCTCGCGCTGCTCGGGTGTCAGCCGGTACATCTCCGCGATCTTGTAATCCACGTAGCCCGCGCCGTACTTGCGCGCGCAGCGCACCATATCAAAAAGCAGCCACAGCGTGGCCTTGCCGGTTTTTTTATGAAGCATCCTGGCTGTTCGCAGCATCGCGCCATAGTCCATGCGCAAAAGCCGCCGCAAAATATACCCGATCTTGCTCATGCTATCCCCCCATATGGCGTCAAATCATGGTCTCACTGTCTGGGATGCAGGGGGGGGTACCAGGGTGCTCCGCCCCTTGGCAGCCCCGCCCTTACTTTGACCCGCAAAAAGCGCGCCGTACACGCAGATGCGGCGCCCATGTAGGCGCGGCTATTCGCCCGTACCCCTGGGAATAGCATGCGCGGACGGCAAACGGGTTTACGTGGCTTCCGGACCGCTTCGCGCACGCTCGCAATGACAGGGGGGCAAACTCACGTTACCTATAGAACACCCTCCCGGACCACCCGCACATTCTCCGCCCCAAAACACCCCGTCAGCGTCTGCGTCAGTTCCCCGTCTACCCGGCACCAATAGCATTCCGGCGCGCGAAGCGTAATATTCTCCTCCGTAATGCGAAAGAACACCGGCGTCCCGCCGCGCTGGGTCTTTAATATGGGAAGCGCTTCGTTCATCTCGCCGCGGGTGGGCACGCTGATGCACAGCTTCGCCGGCGCCGCCTCCTGTCCGGGCGGCGCCTTGCCCGGGATCCCTTCCTTCTGGAGCGGCTGCACCTCATCCACCAAGAGCTTTGGCTCCTCATCCTCGTGAATGGAAAGCTTGCCCGTGAGCACCACCGGCCTGTCCACCGTCAGTTCCGCGCCAAGGCGCTCCCACACGCGCGGAAATACCAGCCCCTCGATCTGCCCCGTCAAATCCTCCAGCACCACAAACCCCATCAGGCTGCCGGCCCTCGTCGCCTTGGAGCGCACATCCGTCAGTATGCCGCCCAGCCGCACCCGCCGCCCGTCGTAGGACAGCCCATGATCCTCCGCCTCTTGCAGCTCCTCCAGAAACTGCGTGGAAAAATCCATGGCCTCCAGCGCGCCCGCGTATTCATCCAGCGGGTGCCCCGTGATATAGACGCCCGTGACCTCCTTTTCCATGGCGAGCAGCACGCGCGCGGGGTGTTCCTTTTTCGCCGGCAACTTTGGCGAAACATCGTCTGCCGCCTCCATCAGGCCGCCAAACAGCGATACCTGTCCCGCCACATTCCGCTTGCGCTCGTTCGCCGCGCCGTCCATCGCCCGCTCGTATACCTCCAGCAGTTGCGCCCGGTTCGCGCCCGTCCCGTCAAACGCGCCCGCGCGGATCAGGCTTTCCGCCACGCGCTTGCCCACGCGGTCGTCCCCCATCCGCCGCGCGAAATCGAAGATGTCGCGGAACGGCCCGCCCTGCTCGCGCTCCGCGGCAATGGCGTCCACCGCGTGATGTCCCACGCCCTTAATCGCCGCCAGGCCAAAGCGGATAGCAAGGCTTCCCGTGCCGGGCTCCCTGTCCATGCCAAACTTGCGGCGGCTGTGGTTGACGCTGGGCGGCAGCACGGCAATTCCGTGCTTGCGGCAGTATTGGATATACTGCGCGATCTTCGCCGCGCTGCCCATCACGCTGTTCATCAGCGCGGCCATGAACTGCACGGGATAATGCGCCTTCAGCCAGCCCGTCTGCACGGCGATGATGGCATACCCGGCCGCGTGCGGCTTGTTAAACGCATATGACGCGAAGGCGCTCATCGCGTCAAAGATGCGGGCGGCGTCCTCCTCCGACACGCCGTTTCGCACCGCGCCCGGGACGACGACCTCGCCATTTTGCACAAGCCCATGGATGAAATACGCGCGCTCCTGCGCCATCACCTCATGCTTCTTTTTCGACATCGCGCGGCGCACCAGATCGCTGCGCGCCATGGAGTACCCGGCCAAATCGCGCACAATCTGCATGATCTGCTCCTGGTACACCATGCAGCCGTAGGTCACATCCAAAATAGGACGCAGCTTTTCATGCAAATATCGAACCTTGGAGGGATCGTTCTTGCCCTCCACATAGCGCGGGATGGACTCCATCGGCCCCGGCCGGTAGAGGGAGATGGCGGCAATAATATCCTCAAAGCAGCCGGGCTTCATGTTCATCAGAAACGTGCGCATGCCGCCGCTTTCGAGCTGGAACACGCCGTCCGTATCGCCCGAGGCGATCATCGCGTACACAGCCGGGTCGTCCATGGGGATATCCTCCGGCACCATCTCCACGCCCGCCGACTCGCGCACCATGTCCAGCGTATCACGGATCACCGTCAGCGTGCGCAGGCCCAGAAAATCCATTTTCAAAAGCCCGAGCTTTTCAATCGTGCCCATGGGGAACTGCGTGGTGATCACGTTGTCGTTCTTTTGGAGCGGCACGTACTCCGTCACCGGCCTATGCGTGATGAGCACGCCGGCCGCGTGCGTGGACGCGTGGCGCGGCATGCCCTCCAGCTTGCGCGCCATGCCCACGAGCGCGGCCGTGCGCTCATCCTCCTCCACCTTGCGCCGAAAGTCCGGATTGATGGCAAGCGCCTTGTCCAGCGTCATGTTCAGGGCGAACGGCACCAGCTTGGCGACCGCGTCCACCTCCGCATAGGGGTACCCTATCACGCGGCCCACGTCCCGGATCACGGCCTTGGCCGCCATGGTTCCAAAGGTGATGATCTGCGCCACATGGTCCTCGCCGTATTTGCGCGCCACATAGTCGATCACCTCCTGCCGCCGCTCATAGCAGAAGTCGATGTCAAAGTCCGGCATGGAGATGCGCTCAGGGTTTAAAAAGCGCTCGAACAGCAGGTTGTATTGGAGGGGATTCACCCCGGTAATGCCCAGCGCGTAGGCCACAATTGAGCCCGCGCCGCTGCCCCGCCCCGGCCCCACCATAATGCCGTGATCCTTGGCGTACTTGATAAAATCCCATACGATCAAAAAATAATCGACATACCCCATCCGCTCAATGACGCCAAGCTCATATTCCATCCGCTCCCGCGCCTTGGCGTCATCCGCTTCGTATAGCCGCGCAAGCCCGCGCTCGCACTCTCGGCGGAGCAGTTCCGCCCCGGAGGAGACGTCCCCCGGCAGCGGATACGCCGGCAAGTGGATGGTATCAAAATCAAACGCCACCCGGCACCGCTCCGCGATCGCCTGCGTGATGTCAACCGCCTCCGGCCACTGCGGGAACAGCGCGGCCATCTCTTCCGGCGTCTTGAGGTACAGCTCCCGCGTGCTCATGCGCATGCGGTTTTCGTCCTCCAGCGTTTTGCCCGTCTGGATGCACATGAGCACCTCTTGCGCGTCCGCGTCTTCCTTCTCCAGGTAGTGCGTATCGTTCGTCGCCACCAGCGGCACATCCATGGACCGCGCCAGCCGCACCAGCTGCGGCAACACGCGCCGCTCGTCCGCGATGCCATGATCCTGTATTTCAATGAAAAAATTATCCCGGCCAAAGATGTCCAAATACCGCTCCAAGGCCTTCTTCGCCGTCTCGTCGCGCCCGTCCAAAAGCGCCTGCGGTATTTCGCCGGACAGGCAGGCCGAAAGGCCGATCAGCCCGCGGCTGTGCTCGGCAAGCAGCCGATGGTCCACCCGCGGCTTGTAATAAAACCCCCGCGTCCACCCTTCGGATACGAGCTTCGTAAGGTTCCGATACCCTTCTTCCGTCTCGCACAGCAGCACCAGGTGGCTATACTCCCTCGCCGCCGACTGTTTCTCGTCCATATCCTCGCACACATAGATCTCGCACCCGATCACCGGATGGATGCCGCGCTTCTTCGCCTCGGAAAAAAAATCCACCACGCCGTACATTACGCCATGGTCCGTGATCGCGCAAGCCGTCATGCCCTTTGCCTTGACGCGGTCCAAGAGCTTGCCAATCGGGCACGCGCCGTCCAGGAGGCTGTATTCGGTATGGAGGTGCAGATGAGCGAACTGTGGCATGGGCAGGCTCCTTTTACGGCATAGTATCCCTGTTTGGACAGGGTATTAGTATACCATAAAATGTGAAAAGCGCCAATTGAGGAAAGGGGAAACCACGGAAATCGCTTACGAAAGTTTGTGCGCAGCGCGGCAAACACCGCCGCGCGCTTTTGCCCCGTTTTTCAACCGCATAGAACGCGTGTTATTCCCTCTTCCCGGCATTTGCCACAGCTCGTACCGCGTCCCTGATTTCGCTGTAGCTTGTGCAGCGGCACAGGTTAGACTGCAGCCACTCCTCCATCACAAGCTCCTCGGCACCCGGGTGGTGCGTGAGCATCGCGTGGCAGACCATAACGAACCCCGGCGTGCAATATCCGCATTGGAACGCCCCATGCCCGACGAACGCGGCCTGCACCGGTGATTTGCCCTCCAGCCCTTCCACGGTGAGCAGCTCGTGGCCCTCGGCCTCCACCGCCAGCACCAGGCAGGATTTCACCGGCCAGCCGTCCATGAGCACCGTGCACGCCCCGCAATCGCCATTTTTGCAGCCGGGCTTTGCCCCGGTCAGGCCCAGTTGGTTCCGCAGCACATCCAGCAGCAGGTCGCTCGGGCGCACGGCGACGGTTCTCGCCTCGCCGTTTACGCGCAGTTCTATGATCGCCTTGCCTTCGATCCGCCTCAAAGGTTCAGCACCTCCATCATCGCCGCCAGCGTCTGCCGGAGCACGAATTGCCGGTATTCCGCGCTGCCTTGGTAGTCGGCCATCGGCATAGCGGGCAAGCATTGTATCGCGTTTTGTACCCGCCGCTCCCTGCTCTCGCTTCGGTTGCTCAGCGCATCCTCCATCGCCCGGCTTCGGAAAGGGTACGGCAGCAGGCCCGATAGGGCGACGCGCACGCCATCCCCGCAGGCAAGCGCCGACAGGCTGACGAGCGGGTAGTCTATCTTCTCCCCGGCCGTTTTTTTCACATGGACATACGGCAGGAACAAAGCTTGCGCGGGAATTCGCGCCTGCAGCACAAATTCCCCGTGAAGAAGGCGCATGCGCTCGTCAAAAGCCTCGTGAATGGATACGGCCCGCGCGCCGCCGGGCCCGAACAGCACGACGAGGGCATCCGCGAGCAGCAGCGCCAGCGCGGTCTCTCTATATTGAATCGTACCGCACAGGTTTCCGCCCAGCGTGATGCGGCATTGGTTTGTGTGGTCGGCGATGCGCCCGCAGACGAGTTTCAGCAGCGGGAACAGGCCCGAATCGCCGATCGCGCGAAGGGGCACGCAGCCGCCGATGACCAGCGCGTCCCCCTCAAGCCGCAGCACATTCGCCTCGGGGATCCTTTTCAAATCAATGACCGCGTCCGGCGCGATATCGCCCGCGCGGCACATGGTGATGATTTCGCTCCCCCCGCCATAGTAGAAAGGCTCGGCAAATTCTTGGTAAAACGCCGCGGCCTGTTCCTTGGTATCGGGCTGCAGATAGGCAAAGTTCCGTGCGATCATACATTCCCTCCCGCGGCTTTCCATAGCGCCTCGGCGGTGATGGGCAGGCTGTTGATTTCTCGATCAAGCGCGGCGGATAGCGCGTTACCCAGCGCGGCGGGGATGCCCAAAATCCCATGCTCCGTAAAGCTGCGAAGGCCAAAGGGCGCGTCTTCCTGCGGCGTAAAGACAAAATCCACGCGGTATTCGGGCTCCTGCCCGATGTGCAATAGCTTGTAGGTGCGCAGGTTCGGGGTGCGCGTCACGCCCGCGGCGTCATAGGCAAACGCCTCCCGGCTTGCCAGGCTAAGGCCCATGGACACGCCGCCGTTGATCATCTCCGTGGTGGCCTTTAGGTTGATCGGCGCGCCGATGTCCATCACCGTGCCGGCACGCAAAATCCGGTAGGTATAATCGAAGATATCCATCTCAATCTCCACAACCTGCGCCCCCACCGTCCACGCCGGCGCCAGCTTGCCGCGCCCGGTCCCCGGTTCCAGCGGGGACAGCCCCTTGAGCATGAAGCCGCCGCGCCCCAGCACAGGGTCGCCCACGGATGTGCCGTCCGGCGCCTTATACCCATGCACCAACTCCTTAAAATGAAAAAACTCCTTGGGGTTGCTTCTTTTATGCGCCTTGGCGTCGTCAATCTCCACCTCCTCGGGCGCGCAGTGCAGCGCCTGGGCCGCGATGCTCCGGATCTGCGAGAGCGCGTCTTCCGCCGCCCGCATGAGGGCGACTCCATTTAGATACTCGCTCAGGCTCGCGACCGTCTTCCAATGCTTGGGGTTCGCGCGGGTGTCCACGCTCATCGCCACGTGCACCATGCCGATATCCATGCGGAGCTTGTCCGCCAGCATCTGCGCAAGCCTGGTCTTGTCGCCGCTCCCCATTTCAATGACGCCCGTGTTCACGTTCACGCTGCCATCCGCGTTAAAGGTGAGGACCGCGCCCGAGATGGCGTCGCTCGGGGGGTTGACCGCTTTCCACAGGCAGGCAATGCCCTTGGCGCGCACGGTCCGCCCGTCCACCCGGATGCGCCTGCCCTCCTCCCAATGGGACAGGGCTTTGAGCTTATTCAAGCATTCCGGCAAATCACCAAGGTTGCTGGCCGTACACTCTATCTGGGAGGGGGAAAGGCACCCCGGCCGGATCGCGTTGCGAAATCGAATCTCCCAAGGATCCATGCCGCAGGTTTTCGCCAGCGCGTCCATCGCGCGCTCCACGCAGAACAGATACGATTCATGCCCAAACCCGCGAAACGACGTCGCGTAGGTGTGGTTGGTGTAGACGCTTACCGCGTCGCAGGCAAGGTTTTCGATGTTGTAGGGGCCTGTGCCGTTCGCGGCCATGGCCATGGTCATATAGGGCGCGATGTCGGCATACGCGCCGCAGTCCAGATGGTATGTGATCTCCGCCGCCTTCAGGACGCCATTCTTCGAAGCGCCCAGTTTAATATGCGCCTCCAGCCCCAGGCGGCACGGCGCGCTCGCCATGTCCTGCTCGCGCGGGAGGACGACCCGCACCGGCCGGCCGCCCACCTTTTTCGTGGCCATATACGCCAGCAGCTCCAGCGTGACAGGGGCCTTGCCGCCAAAGGAGCCGCCGACATACGGCACCGTCACCCGAACCTTGCCCGTGGGCACATCAAAGCAAGTGGCGATCTGCTCCTGCACGACGTGCGGGGCCTGCGAACACGTCGTAACGGCCACCTCGCCATCGCCGGTAATGCTGGCCCGCGCCGTGCGGACCTCCATGGCGAGATGGTCGCTGGGCGGCAGGAAATAGCGCTGTTCCATCACGACTTCGCATTGGGAAAACGCGGCCGCCGTGTCGCCCTTCCGCATGTTGTACTGGCTGACAATGTTGGTGCCCGGCTGCGGATAAACGTCTTCCACAGCCAGCTTGTATTCCCCCAGGCCCTCATGCAGGATGGGCGCGCCCGCGGCCAGCGCCTGGCTTGGCGTGAGCGCGAAGGGCAAGGGCGCATAGTCCACCCGGATGGCCTGCAGCGCCAAATCGGCTTGGGCCTCATCGGCGGCGACCACCACGGCGACCGCCTCGCCGGCGTAGCGCACCCGCTCTTTGGCCAGCGGCGGGCGGTCCTCAATCAAGACGCCGCTCAGGATCGGGAAATCCTCCCCGGTGAGGATCGCTTTCACGCCCGGCATCGCGGCGGCGGCCCGCACGTCGATGGAGCGGATGCGCGCGTGCGCGTGCGGGCTTACAAGCACGCGGGCGATCAGCTCGTCAGGGGTGGCCAGATCGCCGCAGTATTTCGCTTCCCCCGTCGCCTTTTCCCACGCTTCGATCCTGGGGATGGCATCGGCTATGCTGGTTTTGATACGGATCACCTTTCCGATCATGTTCTTTTTATGGCTATTACAGAATGCCCCACCGCTTGGCGCGCGATACGGCCGGGCATTATATTTGCGGGAATTGATACTCGTAAATTGATTCCGGATGTCCTGGGAAAAACGCGCTGTACATACGTTTACATAGAGATTATTTTACTATATCCTCTTTACCATACGTTATACATTTTTAGAATTGGGGGATAACGGATGCATTTCGAAAAGCTTCATTCCGATATGAACGAGCAGTTTCAAAAAAGGGAATTGTTTGAGGACGCTAAAAAATATGCGTATGACTATTTGGAAAAGGTCAAGGGCATGGCTGTCTTTCCCGCCCGTGAATCGCTTTGTTTGCTTGAAAAATTTTCTGAGGCAATGCCGGCATCCCCCTGCTCGCCGCATGATATTCTTAAAATTTTGCATGAAGTCGGCTCCATAAACACAGTGGCGCAGACCGGCAGCAGGTATTTTGGATTTGTAAATGGAGGGGTCACGCCCGTCGCATTGGCGGTTAAGTGGCTTGCCGACGTCTGGGATCAAAATACGGCATTGTATGTGATCTCCCCAATCGCCGCCAAATTAGAGGAGGTATGCGAAAAGTGGATTGTGGAACTATTCAACCTGCCGGAGCATACGGCCGCGGGGTTTGTTAGCGGTTCCTCCACAGCCACTATTTGCGGGCTGGCCGCGGCCCGGAATGAAATATTGCGGAAGCGGGGATGGGACGTAGCCGAAAAAGGCATGTTCGGCGCGCCGCCCATACGCGTGGTCGTCGGTCAGCAAGCGCATTCAAGCGTGTGGAAAGCGTTATCTATGCTGGGGTTTGGGAGAGGAAACGCCGAGGTAGTGCCCGTAGATGAACAGGGTAGAATGAGGACAGAAGCATTGCCGCCGCTTGACAGCAACACGCTGCTCCTTGTGCAGGCCGGCAATGTAAACGGCGGGGCGTTTGATCCGATTGACGAGATCTGCGGCATTGCCAATGAGGCCGGCGCGTGGGTGCATGTGGATGGCGCGTTTGGTTTATGGGCGGCTGCATGCGAGCATACGAGGTATCTTACAAAAGGAATGGAAAAAGCGGACTCCTGGTCTGCGGACGCCCACAAAACACTAAACGCGCCTTATGACTGCGGCATTGTACTGTGCAAAAACACAACGGCATTGCGCAACGCGATGCAAGCTTCGGGTTCCTACATACAGTATAGCGAAAACCGGGACGGTATGTTGTATACACCGGAAATGTCAAGGCGGGCAAGAAGCGTGGAGTTATGGGCCACGCTAAAATATTTCGGGAAATCCGGCATTGACGCGCTGGTAAACCATTTATGCGGGATGGCAAAATACTTTGCGGCCGGTCTTGCTAAAAATGGATTTATCATCGAAAATGAGGTTGTCTTCAATCAGATCATGGTGCGCTGCGAACGCTCCGGCGAGACGGAAGCGTTATTACAAAAAATTCAGTCCAGCGGTACATGCTGGTGCGGCGGGGCGACATGGAAAAATAAGCCCATCCTCCGCATAAGCGTTTGCTCATGGCGGACGACGCCAGATGATATTGATGAATGCATAAAAGTATTTGCTGATTTGGGCAGGGATACCGGAAAATAACGCGAATTATGTTATCGTCAACCTATCCTTGCAGGGAATGGGGCGAAGCGTATGGAGCCAACGCTGGGATCGAAAAATTTTGACGACATCTATCCCCGGCTGGACTATTTTGCCTACCGGAACGCTGACCAGAACTGGAGCATTATCTCTTCGAGAATTGACTTTCATGATATTACCTATGTCGTGGAGGGAACGGCTACGTATTGCGTTAATGGCGAGCCGTATATCGCTGCGAAGGGCGACCTGCTGTATATCCCCGCGTATTCCGTCAGGGAGGCGAATTTGACGCCTCCGCACAAGTTTACGGTCTACGCGTTGAACTTCGCGCTCTTTACGGCGGACGGGCGGGAGATCGAAAGGCTGCCGTTTGCGACGCGCACCACCATCGGCGTGCATCCGGAGCTCATCGCGCTCTTTAAAGCGCTGTCTACGGCGTGGCTGCTGCAGGATACGGGGTTTCGCCTGACGGTGCGCGCGTATGTGGAGCTGCTCATCAGCAAGCTGCTGGACCTGGCGGTATATAGAAACCCGGTGACCGTAGCGGATCTGCGAATCAGGCAGGTCATTGAGTATATCACCTCGCACTACGCCCAGCCGCTTATGCTGCAAGACCTGGCGGACCTGGTGTATCTGTCCCCATCCTACCTATCCGTGCTGTTTCACAAGAGCATGGGCATGAAACTGAGCAAGTACATCAATATGATCCGCGTGAACCACGCGGAATCCATGCTGCTGAATAACATGTGCAATGTGACGGAGGCGTCTGAAGCGTGCGGGTTTTGCGATGTGTATTATTTCAGCCGCGTGTTTACGGAACTCAAGGGGTATACGCCCCGCGAGAGCATGGGCAGGCGGAAACGGGGGCATGGCGAGGGTCCCTTTCCGTAAAACGAGGCCCGCAGGCTCCCATGATCCGGGAAACCCGCGGGCCGTTGTCCGTCTATGCCAATCTGGAGATTTTCACACCTGACATTGGGGTGGCTTTATTGCCCAAGAAGGCACACCGGTTGCGATGGATCACGGGTTCATCAGGATGAATCCCCTTGTTTGTACTCGGCCGCTTAGCGGTTCAAGGAACACGGATTTTTACATCCACTGCAATAAGAGCTTATTAGATAAGCAATCAGCAGCAACAGAGAAATCAACGCAATCGCGCCGCCTACGATGGAAACGATCAGTGTGCTCAACTGGCCCAGCAGCGCTCCGGCTACTACGCCCAAGCCAAAAAACAGCGTGCATAACAAGGCAAGAACCGCTTTGCAGAGGCAAACGCACGGAGACCTACGTGGTTTGCACTTCTTGTAGCAGACCTCAACAATGGAAGAATCTGGGGGAGGGGGGGCATTGCAGCCGCAATCCGTTTGTACTTGTGCCGCCATTTGGGCGTTCCTTACGAATTCGTTCTTGGTCATAACCTTTGCTCCTTTCCTGTATTCCCATAGCCTGCCTGTTGTTTTACAAACAAGCTATGTATGCCTCCCTCCATTTTCAGTATTAGCACCCGATAAGCGGGGTTTGAGAAATTCACTTATCACATGCTTGCCGACGCGCCGCAATATACTGAAATAATTTTCATTGCTATAGGATATGCAATGTCACTTTAGACGGTGAATGGAGAGTATCGGCTGATTGGCAATCTGCCTGGCGAAAATATGCGGAATATGCGGGAGAGCCGCGTTTTTATACCGGTGTAAAACGATCCGTATCCGGCAGTGGTTTGGTAAGGGCTTGTCCGTACATGACGCCACTTTCTTGCATTTTGTTGATTTATTTCATATAATGAGCATCAAGCTTCAGGGGGGAGGGATAAGGTTGAAGAAAGCCGTTACCTTTGCGATGCTCATGTTTCTATTGCTTCTTCAAGGTTGCGCAAAAAGAGACGCTTCTGCCACAGGCGATCTGGCAATTCAGCATGATTCCCAATCGTCGCCAACCAAAGAGCCTGGGCCATTTGTTCCGGAGGATATCGAAAATGCCACTTCCGGTTTTAGAACCGTGGCTGATTGGGTCAAAGCCGCAGGAAGACGAATGAGTTATGTGAAAACCCAGGAATCTGACGGCCTGACAAGGATTTGCCTGGGGGAAACCGATTCATCGGTAGTCATAACCGTGTTGGTTCCGGATAATGATTTCATCGTGGACGACGCCGGGGACAGCCGTCGAGCATCCGATGGGTATTATGAAACGCTACCCGACAAACTATTATCACTACCAATAGAACGACTGGAGTTTTTGCGTTTTGATTGGTTAGGGCTTCCGCTACCTAGAGGCGGAAAGATCGGCGACACGATCGAAGATATTCAAACCCAATACCTTCACACCGGAAGTCATTACGATCCCAGTTTGCTATACGATATTTCCGCGATCTATCCGGGCACTGATCCCGCTGAAGGCGATTATGGTATTGATGTGAATGGAAATCGAACGATCGTCGGTGGCTATCATACCTATGAGCCAAGCACGAATCCATCCATTATGGACGCGAATTATATTGATTATCTATGGGCCAGCTCACCAAACCGAGGGGATTGGAAAGAATATTGTACGCTTACCTACTACTTCGATGTGGATGGTATCTTGTATGAGTGTGATTACGTGCATTATACAGACCCGCAATGAGCAGAGATTTTCACATCATGGATGATGCTCCCTATTTTATTTTCGACTAACCGGCTAACGCTGGCGTATGAAAAACTCTGGCCCTTTGTGGAACAGCTCTTCAAAGAGTTCTTGAGAGAGATATCCCTTATCTCCAAAGAGCTTTCCAAACAGATTCGTGGTCAAGTGCGTCATTGTCTTTCGATTGCTGTCGGACACATTTCCAGGCGTCAA
>WRGP01000252.1 GCA_009787135.1 Bacillota bacterium
AGGGCGGCTGCGGGATTGAGGCGCCCGCCTGCTGCAAGCTCACGCTCTCGGGACTCGCTTCCGCAAGCGGCGGGCCGTCCCCCTACGATGGCGGCTGCGGTATGGATTCACACGTGTGCGGGCAATGCGGCCTGCGCGCGCAGGTACTGCTTTGCGACCACGCCACGCTGTCCGGCGGCGTGGGCGAAGCGGGCGGCGCCGCCCTTCAGGCCACCCGCGCCGGGACGGAAGCGCGGCGGGAGGCGCCTGACGTCGTGCTATCTGGCGAGTGCATGCTCCTTGGCGCCGCAGGCGACACAGCTGGCGCGGCACTGCGGGCGGACGCGTGCGCGATTGCGTTTGATGGAAGCCCGACGCTGGTCAGCGGATTCTATCGTCTAAAAGAAGCGCCTGTGATGAAGCTGACAAACTGCGTTTTCACCGGCGGCATTGACAAGGTCCAGCGGCATGAGGGGGAAAAAAGCGAGGTATATCCCGCCCGCGACGTTCCCCAGATTATCCTTAGCGCGCTGGGCCAGCAGAGCGGGCGGTACACGCCAAAGACCATTGAGGATGGGTTGAACACCCGCGAACTGTCCGGCAGGCTGGACGGCCACGCCGTGGAAAAGGGAAGTGTTTCTCAGGCCAGCCTGGACGGCAAGGGCCTCCTCATTACCATGTGGAACAGGACGCTGGAGACAAAGCTCCGGTTTCGCGAGTACCTGATGCCGGATGGAACGGGCGGCCTGCGCCTTGTCTGTATCGCCGTCACCTCGCTGGAATGGCCCACCGTGCGCAGTTCCGTCGCGGCGCTGCGCAAGCTTCAAAAAGAAGGCTTTACCCAGCTCGCGTATTCCAATGCAGAGCCTGTGTATAACGAGCGCGTCATTGATATTCCGGCGCTGCTTGAAGCCATCGACGCCTATCAGCGGCCGGTGCGGTCCGTATTCCTCGGCACGGCGGACGACGCCGTCATTTTCCTGCTCGAGGATGAGGCGCTTGTATATCAAGAGGGCCTGATGGAGCAAATCGTCCGACCGCTGGAGGCGGCGGATGCGGAAAACGGGATGTAACGCCAGGGGCCTGCGCCTCCCGCCCCCTTTTATAGCATTTTGAGATGGATTGGGCAGGAAGCTTGCGGATCTTTTTCCGTGGTTCCGCGTCGCTCTCCAGCCGGCGCGGCCGGCAAGCTGCCCGCAATGCATATTCGGCCATACCGCCACAGGCGCCTTGTTCCGCGAAAGAGACTGCCAATTGCGCGCAATCGGCAGTCCTTACAATTTTTCTGCCAAACAGAGCGCAAAAGGTGTTAGGCCTTTCTCGCAATCGCCTCAATCTCAAAGAGCGCGCCCATGGGCAGCGCGGCCACCGCGACGCACGAACGCGCGGGCTTTGTTTCGCCAAACGCTTCGGCGTATAGAGCGTTCACTGTGGGAAAATCGCCCATATTCGCAAGGAATACCGTTGTTTTTACAACGTCTTCCATGCCCATGCCCGCGGCTTCCAACACGGTTTTCAGGTTGGCAAGCGCCTGCCTGGCCTGTGCCTGGACCCCTTCCATAAGGGCTCCCGTATCAGGATCCAAGCCCAATTGGCCACAGGTGAACAATAGTTTGCCCGCTTTCACCGCGTGCGAATAGGGGCCGACCGCCGCCGGCGCGCCAGGGGCAAAGATAGACTCATTTTTCATGCGTGTTCCTCCATATATTTCAAGCGTTGGCAGTATTATACATCTTATTCGCCGCGCGTCAACGCCTTCGGACACGCTAAGCAATGGACCTCCCCGGGAATTGACTTTATATCACCTTTTCTGTATCATCTGGAAAGATAATGCAAAGGATATAGCCACGCCCTTACAAAATGAAAGGAACGCGCGCCATGCTTGAACTCAACAAGATCTTTAAGAGCTACACCACAGGCGATTTTCGGCAGGAGGCGCTCGACGGCGTCAGCCTCCGCTTTCGAAAAAAGGAGTTTGTCGCCATCCTGGGACCCAGCGGCTCCGGCAAAACCACCTGTCTGAACGTCATCGGCGGCTTGGACCGCTATGACAAAGGCGACCTTACCATTAACGGAAAGACCACCAAGCGGTTCCGGGACGCGGATTGGGACGCCTACCGCAACAACAGCGTGGGCTTTGTATTTCAGAACTATTACCTCATCCCGCACCTGTCCGTGCTCGAAAACGTCGAAATGGGCATGACGCTCAGCGGTGTTTCCAAAGTAAAGCGCCGCCGCCGCGCGGCCCAGGCGCTCGCGCGCGTTGGCCTTGCCGACCATAAGCACAAGCGGCCCAGCCAGCTCTCCGGAGGCCAGGCACAGCGGGTCGCGATCGCGCGCGCGCTGGTGAACAACCCCGATATCATTCTGGCCGACGAGCCGACAGGCGCGCTCGACTCCGTGTCCAGCCGGCAAATTATGGAGCTTATCCGCGAGATCGCGGGGGACAAGCTGGTCATCATGGTCACGCACAACGCCGCCATCGCGGACGCGTACGCGGACCGCATCATCAAGTTTGAGGACGGGCGGGTCGCCTCGGACAGCAATCCCCCGGACGACGCGGACATGGCGCCCTCGGACTACGCGCTCAAACGGACGCGCATGAAGTACCGTACGGCCCTCAACCTGTCCGGCCGCAACATCCTCACGAAAAAATGGCGAACGGCGCTCACTGCCTTTGCTTCTAGCATCGGCATCATCGGCATCGCGCTGATCCTTTCTCTCTCCAACGGTTTTGACATACAGATCAGGCGGTTTGAGAGCGACACCATGTCCGGCTTCCCCATCATCATCTCGCAGAGCTCGTTTGACGTGGATGCAGAAACCATGCAGGCGCAGATGAGCGAAAGGGAGGCGGGCCGCGAGCAGCGGGTGCGCTATCCGGATACGCAGGCGGTGCTGCCCTACAACCCTTCGACGAACCGCTTCCGGCATGAAAATGTATTCTCCGATGCATACATAGCGTATATAGAAGCCGCCGACCCGTCGCTTTTGTCCGGTATCAGCTACACGCGCCTTGTCAACATGAACCTGCTAACACGCGACCAGGCGGATAAACTCATTATGGTCAGCACGGCGGCGTCGGGCTTTTCCGCCTACCCCAAGTCGCTCACAGACAGTGAGACGGGGTATCTTGAGAAAAATTATGACCTGCTCGCGGGCGCGTTTCCCAAGGATTACGCGGACCTCGTCCTCGTGGTGGATACGTACAACCGCTTAAGCACGGCCACCCTCAAGGCCCTTGGCATGGATTCGGACGTGAAGCAGATCGCGTTTGAGGATATCATTGGCAGGGAGTATAAACTCATCCCCAACGACACCTTTTACAGGCGGGTAGGCCAGATGTTTCTGCCAAACATATTCGGCGGGTATAGCGCGATGTATAACAGTGAAAACGCCGTCACCCTCCGCGTCGCGGGCATCCTGCGCGCCAAGGAGGAATACCAGCTGAACGTACTCTCTTACGGCCTGGTGTATTCGGACGCGCTGGCGGAATATGTGATCCAAAGCGCGAAGGATTCCGCCATTGTCAACGCCCAGCTGGCCGCGGACGTCAACGTCATGACGGGCCAGCCCTTTACGGCGGACAGCGGCACAGGCGCGGGTGGCAGTATGGGCGGTATAGCCGCTATGGGCGATACCTTTGGCGGCGGCATGCGGCACATGTCTTCCATGCTCACCGGCGACGTGCAGCTCACGCGCGACATGATACTCAAGGTGCTCGGCGGGGACGGCATGCCCTTTATGATCACCATCTATCCTACCGACTTTGCCTCCAAGGACGACTTGACAGCGTACCTAAACGCTTGGAACGAGGACAAGCCGCGCGAGGAAACCGTGCTCTATACGGACTTGGCGGAGACGGTTACAAATCTCTCGGGCAATATCATGCGCGCCATCACCATTGTACTGGTATCGTTCGCGGGCATTTCGCTCGTGGTGTCGCTGATCATGATCGGCATCATCACGTGGATTTCGGTGCTGGAGCGCACGAAGGAGATCGGCATCCTCAGGGCCCTGGGCGCGCGCAAAGGGGATATCACACGCGTATTCACCGCCGAGACGTTCATCATCGGCACGTGCTCCGGCCTGCTCGGCATCGGCATCGCGTATTTGCTGACCCTGCCTGTCAACAGCCTGCTCCATCGGATGACAGATATTGCCAGTATCGCGCGGCTCAACCCGCGCCACGCGATCGTTTTGCTGGTGCTCAGCGTCTTGCTCACGCTGCTGGGCGGCGCCATCCCGGCGCGAAAGGCCGCAAAGAAGGAACCCGTGGACGCGTTGAGGACGGAGTAATGCATATAGCCGACAGACCCGGGAAACCGGGTCTGTCGGCTATAACGGCAAAGGAGTTCCCGTACAAGCAGCCCCTGTTTTCATCATAAAGAGGGATCATGTATGCCTATCAAGCTCGGGAAATACACTCACTTCAAGGGGAACGAATACGAGGTAACCGGAATAGCCACTCACAGTGAAACGCTGGAAGCGATGGTTATATACCGAGCGTTGTACGGCGACGGCGGAGTGTGGGTGTGCCCGGCTGTCATGTGGGATGAAAGTGTAGAGCACAACGGACGGAAAGTCAAAAGATTTACGCGTGAAGACGATAGGGTTGAGGCATTGCCCGCGAAACCGCTTGCCGGCGTCCACAATCACAGCCAGCCCGGCGAAAAAGTCGCGTTGTTTTTATCACTGTTTGCCGGCCGGGATGACGTATTCGCCAAACGATGGGAAAATGCCCCAAAAGGCAGCGCCGGATATATCCCTGTCTGCTATAACGAATGGACGCCGGCTTGTCCAAAAACAGGCGGTGGAAAGATGAAATGCGGGGATTGTCCAAACCATAATTTTGTTACGTTTGACGCTGCCGCGGTAGAAAAACATTTGAAAGGTCAATGGACAGCCGGGGTATATCCAATGTTCTCCGACGAAACCTGCCGTTTCCTTGCTTTTGATTTTGACGGTAAAGAATACAGCCCGGATGTGTTGCGCCGGGATGTGTCGGCAATCCGTGAGGTTTTCAACGAAAAGCAAATCAATATGGCCGTCGAGCGTTCCCGTTCCGGCAAGGGGATTCACTTCTGGATATTCTTTTCCGAGAACATTCCCGCAAGCACAGCGCGGAAATTGGGAAGCGGCATGATCACATATACTATGAATAAGCGTCACGAACTGACTTTTAAGACGTACGACCGCTTGATCCCGGCTCAGGATACTCTACCCAAAGGCGGGTTTGGAAACCTCATTGCGCTGCCGCTTCAAAGAGCGCCGCGTGCACAAGGTAACAGCGTATTTATTAACGAAAATTTTGACGCTTATTCGGATCAATGGAGCTATTTATATAATATAAAAAAATATACGTTGGACGAGGTTGAGCGGTTTATCCGCGAGCTGTCCCCAATCGGCGAGTTAGGCTTACTGCGCAAGGATGAGGATGATGAAAAGCCGTGGGAAAGGCGGAAACCAACGTCAAGAATAACGCGGTTGGATTTCCCGGAGACAGTAAACATCGTTCGTTCCAATATGCTATATATCAAAAAGGACGGCGTTTCAAGCCTTGCGTTGAACACTTTGAAACGCTTGGCTGCGTTCCGCAATCCTGAGTTCTATAAGGCGCAGGCTATGCGGCTGCCTACTTATGAAAAAGCGCGGATCATTTCATGTTCGGAAGAGACAGAGCAATACTTATGCTTACCGCGTGGTTTGGAAGAGGAAGTCAGTCAAATACTTAACGACTGTGATATAGAAGTCAGATGGAATGACGCGGTAAACACAGGGCGTAGAATTGATGTCGCCTTTAATGGCTCGTTACGCAGCGAGCAACAGCAGGCGGCCAATTCGATTCTCGCATATGACAACGGGGTATTGGCCGCCACTACAGCTTTCGGTAAAACCGTTATCGGCGCTTACCTGATAGCCGAACGTAAAGTGAATACGCTTATCCTTGTTCACAGAACCAACCTTTTATCTCAATGGGTAAAACAGGTAAGCGAATTTTTAACCATAAATGAAGAACCAATTGCGGAATTTACACCCAAAGGACGCAAACGGAAGAAAAATATCATCGGTCAGATCGGCGGCGGCAAGGATAATCTCAGCGGCGTTATTGATGTCGCCGTTATGCAATCCCTGATATCTGGTGACAAGGTTAAGGCATTGGTTAGGAATTATGGTATGCTTATTGTTGATGAATGCCACCATGTATCCGCATTTAGCTTTGAGAAGATACTCAAAAACGCGAACGCGAAATATGTGTATGGCCTAACTGCCACACCTACGCGGCAGGATGGGCACCACCCTATTATCTATATGCAATGCGGTAAAATCAGATACAGGGTAGATGCGAAAAGCCAAGCTGAAGCGCGGCCTTTTGAGCATTATATTATCCCTCGATTTACGCGCTTTCAAAAACCTGTCCATCAGGATGAAGCGAAATGGCAAATATCTGATATGTATCGTGACATTCAAAACAGTGAAATCCGCAACAGTTTAATTGTGCGGGATGTTATCTCCGCTGTCGAACAAGGGAGGAATCCCCTCATACTCACCGAGCGCACCGATCACGTAAAAGACCTAACCGCCAGGCTAAAACCGCACATAAAAAATGTAATTCCGATGACCGGTGGCGCGGGACGCAAGAAGAGCCGGGAGAGATTGCAAGCGGTCTTGGATATTCCGGCGGATGAACCATTTGTGCTTATTGCCACAGGAAAATATTTGGGCGAAGGGTTTGATCTGCCGCGGCTGGATACCTTGTTCCTCACCATGCCTGTCTCATGGAAAGGCACCGTTCAGCAATATGCCGGGCGGTTGCATAGGTTATTGGACAGCAAAAAAGAGGTTCAAATATATGATTATGTGGATATTCGTGTGCCTATGCTTGAAAGGATGTATCAAAAGCGGCTAAAAGGCTACTCCGCCATTGGTTACAAAGCAAAAGGGACGCCGCAACCGACCCTGGATACACATTCGATTTTTGACAACAATGATTTCTTTTCCGCCTATTCTATGGATATTTCGGCGGCTCGGGACGAGGTTCTGATAGTCAGCCCGTTTTTATCTAAGCGAAGAGTATTATCCGCATTAACCTATATGGCTGCCACCAACGCGCGGATCACAGTCGTTGCAAAACCATCGGATAACTATAACGAGAAAGACCGGACAAAAATTGATGAGTGTATTGAGATTTTAAAACAACATAATATCACAGTGAAGACAAAAGATCGCATACATCAAAAATTCGCTGTTGTTGATCAACGGATTGTATGGTACGGCAGCATCAATCTGCTCAGTTACGGCACTTCCGAGGAAAGTATTATGCGGATTGAGAGTTTGGATATAGCAAGGGAATTGTCGGGTATACTATAACGTGAGTTCGACGATTAAGAGCAGGGAAGAGCGAGGGGGGAGTGAAAGTCATGAAGATGCAGGGAAGGTTTTTTAGGAAGAAAGGAGTAGGCGATCAATCACTTTGCCGTCCGGCAATACAAAAAATATAATAGCCTTGATAAAAGGCTTACCGCCAGATTCGGAGCCAACGAAGGCGATTTTCTTTTTCAATAACCGTGTGATATGTCCTGTTCATCATCTCAAGCCTTCCAGTTCCACCAGTTTTGCTTGCCCTTCGGAAGTTGCCCGTCGTGGTCGGCGTAATGCACCGCCAACCGATAACAGTACAGAGCGCACCGATCTACCTGAACGCCTTGAAACAGGCAGTCTTTCGTATAAACTGCTTCCGGGTCTTGCCCTTTCAGAGATTCGATGTCGGGATATCCGGCGTTCATCAAATGCCGCGCCATATTTTTGCCAACGCCGGGGATTTTGGTCAGGTCGGTCATGGGTTTTGTCCCTCCAATAAAGAAGCGCCATCCTTCGGCTCATAGTGTATATACTGCGTCATTCCGGCGCCAACTTGATCATTTGGTCTGGCTTCAAAACCGAACTGAGCGTAAAACGGCTCCCTGTCCTTCGCTGCCATTAAGTTTACGAAAACAAACTGCCCCTCTTTAATCCCGCTCTTAATAAATTCCATAGCCCTTTGCATCATGGTCTTTCCAATGCCTTTCCCTTGGTATCTAGGCAGCACGATAACGTCTACGATGATTGCGATATACCCGCCGTCACTGACAACTCTGGTTACGCCTACGGTTTTTCCGCCCAAATGGGCGGCAATCACAAAAGCGGAGTTGTTGATGCCGGTCTGCGCCTGTGTTTTTTCAAGCTCAAGCCAGCCGACCGATTTTCTCAAATAATTATAATCCTTCACGGAAATTTCATTCGTGTATGTTACATTCATATTTTTTCAACCCTCCATACTCGCCGGCATCGGTCGGGGCTTTTTCTTGCCCGTGAAGTCTGCTGATACAATTTTAAACACGCAGACCGTTTCGGCTTGTTCGGCGTTAAACGAAACGTCCTTGCCGGTCTGGTGCCGGAACATGACGGACAGCGCGTCGCGTTTTTCACCGACGTCCTCAATAAACACGGTCTCGCCAAAGCCAATTACGCTTGAAAAATAATAGCCGGAATTGCAGGGCGTTTCGGAATGAACCGCTTCGCCTTCAGCGGACATCTCAAAACACACCTTGCCGCCGCGCTTCAATATATCTATCTTTCTTCCTTCGTGCGCGCTGTGAAAATACAGCGCAAGCACATCGCCGTCAAGAATTTTATATCCGTAGCTGAGCGGCACGACATACGGCACATCCCCGTCAACCATAGCGACATGGCAGGTTTTGCATTGGCGCATGATTTCTTCAATGCCGGTTATATCCGTCACCTCTCGGTCTTTTCTGCGCATTGTGTATTTATGATTTATCATGTTTTTCTCCAAATAAACAAAGACCAGCCCCGGCGCGGCTTCTTCCGTTTTGAACCGGGTGTATCCGCATTTTTCATACAGCTTCAAATTTTTCTCGCTTTTATCGCCGGTCATAAGCCAATACCTTTTTCCACGAAACCTATCCTCAATCGCGTGCAATAAGCGCTTCCCGAGGCCTTTATTCTGGTAATCGGGGAGTACCATCAGCTTGCCGATGTAAAGACCGTCGTCATTTTCAACCGCCCTCACGGAACCGATGATCATTCCGTTGTCAAGAACCGCTTTTAACACCGTGCTTTCCCTAAATTCTGCCGTAATTTGCTCCAATGTCTGTGTCAACGGCGGAATAGTGCAGAGACTATATATGGCCGCTTCGCTCTGATAGGCGGCATATTGCAAACACAGTATTTCCTCGGCGTCGGATTTATCCGCCGTTATGATTTTATATTTATCGGACATGACAGTTTCATCCTTTCCACGGCTTTTTGCCGCCCAGCCAGCCGTTTTTCTCCCAGTACAGATAATCCGTCGTTTGTGGCCGCCCAGCCCTGGTTTCACTCTTGTTTATCATTTTCTGCGCCATTTTCATGTGAGAATACCCCTGCGGATATCCCGCTCCAAGCCGCCGCGAAAAAGTACGCCGTGCGGCATAACCGTTATCCACCGCTTTCATTTGCCACATACTCTTCCATTCATAGACTACTCACTTTTCCTTTCCACCAAATCCTCCCGCACCCTATACAGCGTCGCTCCGTTGCTTTCCATCGCCGCCAGCCACCCGGCGATCTCGTCGATCTCCCTTTCCTGGTACGGGCGGACCACGCCATACTTCTTGCCATCCACCATCCGGTAGGCAAAGTTGGAATCAGCCCAACAGAGCGTATCGAGTCTGGGATCATAGGGGCGCGTAAAGAGAAGGGTATGCGAACCATGCCCGCCGCCGGTATAGGTGCCCACCATCTGCAGCACATCCCCGGCGCGCACCCGGGTCAGAAAGGCTTTGGCCGCGTCCAGGTTGCGCTTTGGAGAAAGCGTCCGGTTATAATCGTAGCGCGCGACCTCAACAAACGCGTTGCCCGTCTCCGCCCCCGGCATCTCCCAGCCAACGCCCCAAGAGCGGCCCGACGTTTCCACGGGCGCGTGATCCGGCGGCATATACAGCACCCTATCGGGATAATCCTTAAGCCTATACCCAGCGGAAGCCGCCGCGAATGAGCTGATCTGAAAGCGCCTGCACTGCCCGGGATCCGTGCGGGAGGCGCTGGGGTTCGCCTCGTTATCGTGCGTGACTTCTACCAAAATCATGCGCGCGGTGACCGCGTCGCTTGGCAAAGGCGTATAGGCCATCACGGCGGAGAGCAGCAAACACAGCGCCGTAATCATTTTTCCGCCGCTTCCGCAGGGATGTATTCGCCGTAGATAAATTCATGCAGCGCCTTGGTGTTGGTTTTTTGGTTGTATTGAAGCACGTCCATATCCAACCCGTTTCGGCCCGGTACGCTTATGTATTGGAAACTCCCGGCGATCGGGAGGCTCAGTTCCTGCACGCTGATGGAATCCTTGGCCCACATCAGCGCCACGCCGATGCGCATGCCCTCCGTGGGGATGGGGAAGTTTGTATCCGTGTGGGGTACCATGGTGTTGGCCAGGCTGACGATAGAGGCATAGGACAGGTTGGCCATGACCTTGCCCAGCACTTCGTTGATCAAGATGCGATGGCGGTTTCCGCGCTGCAAATCGTTGTCCAACTGGCGGATGCGCGCGTAGCTTAACGCCTGCAGACCGTCCAGATGGACCCTCGTCCCATTTTGTTCCGCGCTGAGCGTGCGGCGCGCGGAGCTTTTGGGGAATCCCTCATATTCCTCGCCAATCGCCACGTATTCATTGATATACGGATATTCGCCGTCCGCAAGCGAGATATCCACCCCGCCGATAGCGTCCACAATCGCCACCACATCGGCAAAGTTAACCACCACATAATATTGGATGTTCATCTCAAAGAGCATGTTGATGGTCTTCAGCGCCAGTTTCGCGCCCAGCTTTCCGCCGCCGCCGTAAGCGTAGGCGGTGTTGATGCGGCTGCTCTTGCTGCCGCCGGGAATTTGCACATACATGTCGCGCGCCAAAGAAACCAGCTTGATTTCCGCCGTCTTTTCATTGACGGACGCGATCATGATCAGGTCCGTGTTGCCGTTTTTCATATTGCTGCCGCGCCCGTCCGTGCCCAGCAGCAGGATGTTGATCCAATCCGGGGGCAGATTTTTGCGGATGAACAGGTCTTTCTCGTCAACGGCGATGATCTCTGATTTGGGAATGGCGTCCTCGGTCCTTTCCGCTATCAGGATGTCCTCCAGCAGCGCCTCCAGATCCGCGCCCGGCGGCGTGTTCTGTTCGGGATCGGACCCTTCCGCGCTCGCGGAGGCGAACAGCCAGGAAACCAGACCCTCCTGCCTGGGAGGGTGCGTGATAAAGGTCATTGCCGGCGTATCGCCCGTATCGGCCTGCTCCTCCTCGGGAGCGGAGCTTTCCCGCTGGGGCGGCTCCGTGGCGGGGAGTGACATATCGTCCGGCGCGG
Organism: Bacillota bacterium; assembly: GCA_009787135.1. Taxonomy (GTDB): domain Bacteria; phylum Bacillota; class Clostridia; order Christensenellales; family Aristaeellaceae; genus Avichristensenella. Next base: position 11,379 of record WRGP01000252.1, read on the forward strand.
CCTGCGCTTTCCCAGGATCAATCGCCGGGCTCTCCGGCCTGGGCGGGCGCGTGGCAAAGGAAAGCGGCGGCGTATCCTCCAGCATGGCCAGCCCCTCGGCGGGATCAAAAACGCCTAGCAGATAGAGCGTGGCGGCGCCCATACAAACCATGCCCAGGATGGCGACGAGCACCAGGTTCGCGATCAGACGATCCCGCGCGGAAGCGCGTATTTTTGCGGACATTGCGGCAGTTCCTTTCGTGCGTGAATGTGTTTATGAATATGCCTATAATACACCAATGCCCAGAAAATGACAAGCATAGGCAAAAACTGACAAAAGACAGGACGGGCGACAGCGCCCGCCCCATTCTTTGTTCATAGTAACGCGCGAGTGCCGATATTTCTTCCCTCCACCCGCATGAACCGCGGCTCATACGGACGCCTTCTTCCCAGTACAAAGGCCCGACATTCACGCTTTTAAAATTGACGCAAAATTGACATAAATTTCAGCAAGTCGCGCCTTTCCTAAATGGCGCCTCCGGTGTATAATAGCCTTGTTGCCTTTTTTCTAAAACCCGAAAGAGAGGCCCCGCATGCAGCAGCTATGGCAAAACACTTCCAGCCTGCTTTGGAGTGTGATCAGCAGCCCGACGGTGTCCGATATTCTCGATATCGTGATCGTCGCGGTTTTGCTGTATAAGCTGCTGACCTTAACGCGCGACACCCGCGCTTCCCAGGTGCTAAAGGGGCTCGGCGTCCTGTTTGTGGTCTATTGGCTGAGCGACTGGCTGCGGTTTAAGGCGTTGAACTGGATCTTGCAGCTGGTGGTTAACAACGGGTTCGTCGTCATAGTCGTGCTCTTTCAGAGCGAGCTGCGGCGCGCGCTGGAGCAGATTGGCCGCGCGGGTTCCGCGCGCATGCGGGCAGGGGAAAGCAACAAAGCGAAAACCGGAACCGTCAGCGAGCTGGTCGCCGCGATGGCCAACCTGTCCCGGCGCCGCGTCGGCGCGCTGGTGGTCATTGAGCAGCGCACGGGCCTAAGTGACGTGGCGGAGAGTGGCACGCGCATTGACGCCGAGATTTCAGCGCCGTTGATCGAAAATATTTTTGAGCCCAACACGCCGCTGCATGACGGCGCGGTGATCATCCGCGGCAACCGCATAGAGGCCGCGGGATGTATCCTCACCCTCAGCGAGGACACGGGCATCAGCCGTGAGCTTGGCACGCGCCACCGCGCCGCGCTGGGCATCTCCGAGACGACCGACAGCATCACGTTTATCGTCTCGGAGGAGACGGGCATTATCTCCATGGCGCGCGGCGGACGCCTCACGCGCCATTTGGACGGCCGTGCCATGCGCCAGCTGCTTGAGGAGATTTACGGTCATGATGACGGGGGGATTAACCTTCTGTCGTTCTTGTTAACAAAGCGCAAGCCGAGGGGAACAAAATAACCACGGAGGAAGTATGCAGTCTCAAGCGCCGACAACCAATACCAATTTCTGGTCGCAGCTCAAACGCGCGCTATACACCGTGCGCCGCCGCCCGTTTATGAAGCTGTCCGCGCTGCTGCTCGCCTTTTTTTTCTGGGCGGTGGTCATTGCGTCCGACCCTTCCCTCATCCGTGAGAAGACGTTCACCGCCGCGGTGGCCGTGCAGGGCGTGGAGACGCTCCGCAGCCGCGGCTATATCGTCATGCAGGACCTGACCAGCGAGCCCCTCACCGTCAAGATGCGCGTGGGGATCAAACAGGTCGATTATGAACGCGCCACCGCGGCGGCCTTCGCGCCAAGGCTGGACCTGGCCCAGCAGATCACCGGGGCCGGCAAGCAGTTGGTCAAGGTTTCCGCCGCCTATGAAAGCATCGGCTCCGTGCTTTCGTTTGAGCCCGAATATTTTGAGGTGGATGTGGAGCCGTATGTCACAAATCGCGTCCCGGTCGTCATTGAGCTCGCCGGCCAGTGCGCCAGCCCTATTTGGATTGGCACGCCTCTCGCCGAGCCTTCCGCGGTTTCCGTCAGCGGGCCTAAATCCATCGTGGATAAAATCCGGCGCGCCGTCGCGGAATTGCCGATGAACAGCCTCACCTTAGACCGCCCGGAAGATCACCTCACGGCGGTGATTGAGCTCAGGGACGCCGGCGACAACCGCGTCTCCTCCCCGCTGCTGCGCGTGACAAACGAATCTATCGTGCTGGACTCGGTGCGCATCGACGTAACGGTATACCCCATGAAGGAAATCCCCGTGAGCGTAGAAACGGCCGTGGTGGGCACGCCCGCGCACGGCTATGCGCTGGGCGATGTACGCGTCACGCCCGAGAGCGTTCGGATCGCCGCGAGCGCGGAGGTTCTCGGCGGCTTGGAGGTGTTGCATGTATCCGCGCCCGTGGATGTTACCGGGCAAAGCAAGGAGCAGATAGCCTCCTCCGCGCTTCGGAACGTCACGGGCTTCCCCTACAGCTCGGCGGATTCCGTGGTCATTGAGGCGGGTATTCAGCCCGCCACGCACGTGCATACCTACATTGATTTGCCCGTGACAGTGATGGACGTCGCGCCGGGCCTTTCGGCGCGGCTCAGCCAGAATGCCATGAGCGCCGTCCTTTCCGGCGCGTATCAGGACGTGGAATCGCTCTCGGCCGGCGATATCCACCTCTATGTAGAAGCCACGGGCCTTTCGGAGGGCGTGTATACCGTTGAAGTAAAATGCCGCGTGGATGGCACGGAAGCCTACGAGTTTGAGCCAGAGTTCCCGCGCCTGACGCTGACGCTTAAGTGACGGCGGAGGGAACGCCGTTCCCCGAAAAATCTGCGGATTTTCCGGGCGGGTATAGGCGCCCGGTGAACTTCGGTTCATGCGGGCGAAGGGGCGGGGATGACGCAAGGCGGAAAACCCTTCGGGATGTTCCGGCCGTTTGGTCGCGGGGCCGCCGGTGCCGGATTTGAGTAAGGGGCCGCGGCCCTTTGATAATCGCTTGGCTGTGGTCACGCGAGAATCCCCGGGGACACCCGCGTTTTCCTTACCCACAATTGGAGCGTTTTGACAGCCCGGTTCGTCTTATGAAAGGGCGAACGTATAAGCCGTGGTGCATATTCATTAGGGGATGATACGAGCATGCATCATCTTCATGTAAAGGGGTGACGCTTTGTCTGGCATTGGCAGCGTGATCTATACCATTCTTCTGGGCTGGATGCGAGGCCTCGTCGACTGGATCTGGTCGATGGTGTCAAGCGGCGGCCCTGGCTCCGTCACGCAGTGGTTCCTCACCAACTGGAAATTCTGGCTGCTCGTTCTCATTGTGGGCGGGCTTGTCGTGGACTGGCTGATGTGGGTGGTTCGCTGGCGGCCCTACCGGCTGCTCTTTGGCAGGCGGATCCGGCACGCGCCCACGGGCGCCGTGGCGATGGACGGCGAAAGCTGGGATCAAGGCGTTGGATATTATGAGCATGAAACCGCGCTGGATACCGATCCGGCCGAATGGACGGAGCTCACGCTCAGCACCCTGTCGGAGATCGACCCAAACTGGGCCGGCGGCGTGATCATGGAGGCGCGGGCCGATACCCCCTGCGCGCCCAAGCCGGAGCCGTACTACAGCGAGGCGTATGAAGAGCCGTGCGAAGCCCAATGGGAGGACGGCGCTTCCGGCGTGGGGTATTGGGACGAAACGCCTGACGAATTGGAGGCGGGCGGCGCGGCGGAATCGCCGTATTATGAGGATGCTGATATGGAGGCGGGTTATGACCTTCCCCCCGGGCAGGCTTCGGATTCCGCCTATGCGTACGAAGCGGAAGCGGAGCCATACGAGCCGTGGGCGGAGACGTACGACGAGACAATCTTCATGCCACCGGCGAAAGAACCCGCGCCCGCCTACGGGGAACCGGCGGAAGACGTATGCGTGCCATACGGCGATGAAGCGGAGCCGTATGGGGAGCCGGCAGAAGGCGGATACGAGGAGCCCTATGCCGGACCGGCGCGGGAAGCGGAGGGGGCCGTGCCGGAGGACACTTCCCCGCCGATCTACATGCGGCCCGGTTTCTGGCCCGGGTCCCTTTCCTTCAGGCGGAATGCGGAGGAGAGCGCGCCTGCCCGCGAGGATCATTCGGCGACGGAAGAACCTGACCCGGCGCCCAAGCGAAGGCGGCGCCGCGGGCTGCGGGAATATGGCGAGGACGAATTTCAGGATAACCCGGTTTCCGTTCACGAGTCTTCGGCGGCGGCGTACACGGCCCCTGAGCCTGATCCCTCCCTGGAAGACACGCGCCCCCGGCGCCTCGTTCGGCCCGCTGCCCAGCAGCCTGTTCGAGAGCGGATGAGGGGGGGCATCCTGCGTACGGTGACAGGCAAACCGGCCCAGCGCCGAGGCCTGATGCGGTTTACGGCGGCGGAGGAGGAGCCGATCGCGGGGCTTCCGCCCATGGACCTGACAGACCCGTTCCTTCCGGCGGCCAGGCCAGGCAACCCGGATTTCACGCCGGATGAGGGCGAAGAGTTCTTCACGGAAGGAGACTAAAAATGCGGTACATGTTGATCATCGGGGACGGTATGGCGGACCGTCCCATTTCTTTGCTGGAGGATAAGACGCCGCTGGAATATCTGGCGCTGCCCGGCATGGCAACGCTGGCCTCACAGCGGCTGGGCTTGGCGCGCACGGTGCCAAGGGATTGTCCGCCGGGAAGCGACACCGCCATTCTCTCGATCTTTGGATGCGATCCGCGCACCTGCTTTACAGGCCGCGCCGCGCTGGAAGCCGCGGGTGCGGGCGTGGCGCTAAAGCCCGGCGAAACGGCGTGGCGCGTGAATTTGGCAGCGGTTTCGGGCGATGATTTTGACACGGCCGTTATGCGCTCCCATAACGGTATGGGCATCGGCGGCGAGGAGGCGCTTGCCTGCGTGCGCGCGCTGTTGGCGAATCCGGCGTTTGCCGCCCTTGCCGGTTCGCTTCGTTTTACGATCCACGAAAGTCCTTCTTTCCGCCAGATGGGCGTTGGCCCCACGGGGGAAAACTGGGGCAAAGCCTTGCCCGGCCCGCACGACCATCTGGGCGAAGCCATTGGCGCGCTCCTGCCGCGAGGCGATATCCGCCGCCTTGTGGAAGCGTCCTTTTACGCGATGCGCGGCTTTAGGGCAAACTGCGTCTGGCCATGGGCGCCCGGCGAGGCGATGACGCTGGAAAGCTTTGAAGGCCGGTACGGCCACACGGGCCCCGTGATCAGCGCCGTGCCCCTTGTAAAGGGCATCGCCCGGCTATGCGGCCTGCCCGCGCCGGAGGTGGAGGGCGCGACGGGCGAATTGGATACCAACTATGAGGGCAAGGTGGACGCCGCGGTGGCGGGGTTCCGCGCCGGCGCGGATTTTGCGGCCATTCATGTGGAGGCGCCGGATGAGATGTCCCACGCGCTGGACCGGGAAAAGAAGCTGGAGGCCCTCCGGCGGCTGGACAGCCGCGTGATCCTTCCGCTGCTTAAAAAGCTGGACGGCCTGGGCGACGCGTACCGCGTCCTGTTTCTTTCCGATCATCCCACGCTCCTTGAAAGCGGCGCGCACGACGACGAGCCGGTTCCCTTCTGCCTCTATGACAGCCGGAAGCCTAAAGGGTCGCGTATTTTCTGCGAGCGGAACGCGGCCATGGGCGAGCGGGTGGAGGAGGGGACGCGGCTGATGGGAATGCTGTTTGGGCAATGAGGCGCTGTCTAACGTGAATAGTCTATGCGATAATGGAAACCCCACGGTCAACCGTCCGCGTATGAAACGTATGCTTCCAAAGCCGCCGGCAGGCATTCGCCGCGGCCGCGGCTTCCTTTGCCGACGCAAACAGCCCGATAACCGCCGAGCCGCTGCCGGTCATCTGCGCCCGAAGCGCCCCCAAATGCTCCAACGCCTGCGCGCATAAGGCAATCTCCGGCGCAAGCGGAACGGCCGCGGCCTGCAGCGCGTTGCCCATGGCGGCCGCGAGCATCCTCTTGTTTCCGGCGGTCAGCGCGCGCGTCGCGGCGTCCGAGTCGGGATTCGAAGGCTTTTTTTCCAGCTTATCATACGCCGCAAAAACGGCCGGCGTCGAAAGCCCGGCGGTTGGCTTGACGATCACGACCTCCAGCGGCGCCGGGGTATCCAGCCGGGTTAGCGCCTCGCCAACGCCGCGCGCCCGCGCCAGCCCGCCGGTCAGGCAAAAGGGCACGTCCGCGCCAATGACGAGCGCCAGCGCTTTGAGGTCGTGATCGCTCACTGAAAGGCCCCACAGCGCGCTAAGCCCCGTCAGCACCGCCGCGGCGTCGGCGCTGCCGCCTCCAAGGCCCGCGCTCACGGGGATGCGCTTGCGCAGCAGAATGCGCGCTCCGGCCGTAACGCCCATGGCTTTGCGTAAAACGTCCGCCGCGCGCAGCGCCAGGTTGCTCCGATCCTGCGGCACTGCAGCCTTCCCGGCAAGGGCCAGCGTCAGTCCGTCTCCATGCTCCATCTCAATGCTGTCGCCAAGCGCCACGGACTGCATCAGCGTATCCAGCTCATGGTAGCCGTCCTCACGCCGCCCCAGCACCGACAGCGTCCAGTTCAACTTTGCGTGCGCCGTAATTTGCATGCGGGCTCCTTTCGGCTGCCGGCAGGAGGATATCCCTCGGGCGGCGAATATACACTACCTTGGCAGGAAGGGGGTGATCCACGTGGACGCAGCCGCAAGAAGCGCGCGGATTAACGAGCTGGCGCGCAAAAAGCGCACGCAAGGCCTGAGCGACGAAGAGCTTAGGGAACAGCAGAAGCTCCGCGCGGAATACTTACGGGATTTCCGGCGCGGCATGGAAGAGATGCTGGAAAGCATCGTAATGGAGCAGCCGGACGGCAGCAGATGGCCGCTCGTGAAAAAGCCGCCGGAATGAACTCTATTGTATACCATCCTTCGCAAAGCTGCAAATGTGCCTTGCTTTTTGTGAACCTACTTGCTATAATGTCTGTGGAAAGCTACGAAAATATAATTTTCAGGGGGCGCCGATATGAACGAGGAAGAACGCGATATCGTAGAGTTTACCGACGAGGATGGCAACACGCTGCTGCTTGAGGTGTTGGACAGCTTCTTTTACAATGGGGAGGAATTCGCTGTGCTGGGCGATGTGGACGACGCGTGCGACTGCGAGGCATGCGAGGGCCATGACGGCGAAGACGACGAGCACAACCTGTACATCATGAAGATTGAGACCTCCACCGACGAGGAAGGCGAGGAGGTTGAGGAATTCATTCCCGTGGAAGACGAACTCATGGAGGCGCTCATCGAGATTGTACAGACGCGCTTCTTTGAGGAGGACGATGATGAAGACGATGACGATGAGGAAGCGGCGGACGAATGTAGCGACGCGGATTGATAGCCGCCGCTTGCTGTAGACGCTCAATGACAAAGGAGATTCGAGAAAAATTGGCCTTGCTGCCGGAGAGCCCCGGCTGCTATCTGATGAAGCGGCAGGGAGATATTCTCTATGTCGGCAAGGCCGTTCACTTGAGAAACCGCGTGCGCAGCTATTTTTACGGGCGCGACCACACGCCTAAGGTCGCGGCGATGGTGGAGAAGATCGATGACTTTGATATCATGCTCTGCGATACCAACCTGGAGGCACTGATCCTGGAGTGTAACCTGATCAAGCTGCATAAGCCGTATTATAACATTCTCCTCAAGGACGACAAGCACTACCCTTACATCCGAATAGACGAGCGCGAGATCTTTCCCCGCGCGGAGCTTACGCGCCGCACGGAGAAGGATGGCGCGCGCTATTTCGGCCCGTACATCGGCGCGAACGCCGTGCGCGAGGTGCTTGAGGTATTGCGCCAGACTTTTCCCCTTCGAACCTGCGCCGCGCCGCCTGATCCCGAAAAGCCGCGCCGCCCCTGTGTGCATCATGAGATCGGCCAGTGCCTCGCGCCCTGCGCGGGCCGGGTCACGCCGGATGCGTACCGCCTGATCGTGCGGGAGGTCATCGCGTTCCTGCAGGGAAAATCCGCGCCGGTCCTAAAGCGCCTGCGCGAGGAAATGGGTGAGGCGGCGGCCGGCCTGCAATATGAGCGCGCCGCGCTGCTGCGCGACCGTATCGGCGATATCGAGCGCCTGCTGGAGGCCCAGCGCGCCCTGTCCACGGGCGGGGGCGAGCGGGATATCATCGCCGTCGCGCAGGACGGCCTGGACGCCATGGCGCAGGTGCTGTACGTGCGCGGCGGACGGATGATCGGCGGGGACAGCTTTGCCCTGGAGCGCGCGGGCGACGAGGAAAAGGGTGAAGTTATCGCCAACTTTCTGATGCAATACTACGGGGACACCCATCCCCTGCCTCAAGAAGTGCTGACGCAGGCCCTGCCAAAGGATGCGGAGATGATCGAAAGCGCGCTGTCCGAGCGGCGCGGCGGCCGCGTCCGTTTGCACACCCCGGCGCGCGGCGAAAAGCGCGGCCTTGTGCTGCTGGCGGAGAAAAACGCCCGTGACGCGCTGGAAAAGCGGAACGCGCGCGCCCGAGAATCCTTCGAGCGCACGCGCGGCGCGGCCAGGGCGCTGGCGGACGCCCTTGGCATGCCTGAGGCACCCCGGCGCATCGAGGGGTATGACATCAGCAACACGCAGGGGGCCCTGTCCGTGGCCTCCATGGTCGTCTTTATCGACGGCATGCCCAGCCGCAAAGAGTACCGGCACTACCGCATCAAGACGGTGGTGGGCGCCAACGACTTTGCCTCCATGGAGGAGGTGCTGGGCCGCAGGTTCCGGCGCGGCATTGCGGAGCGGGACAAGCGCCTCGCCGAGGGGCTCGCGTTAGAAGACGGCGGATTTGCCGATCTGCCGGATCTGGTTCTCATCGACGGCGGGCCGGAGCAGCTCGCCTTCGCGAGGCGGGCTATGCACGCGGCCGGAGGCGACGTGCCTATGTTTGGCTTGGCTAAATGCTTGGAGGAAATCTGGCTGCCGGGCGCGCGGGAGCCGATTTTGCTGGATCGGCGCTCCCCGGCCCTGCATCTGATCCAGCGCGTCAGGGACGAGGCGCACCGCTTCGCGATCACGCGCCACCGGAGCCTGCGCGCCAAGCAGACCGTGCGCTCGCGGTTGGAAGAGATTGAAGGCATCGGGCCCAAGCGGCGGGCGGCGCTGCTGAAGCGCTTTAAGACCATGGAGGCGCTGCGGGCCGCGACGGTGGATGATATGGCGGATGTGCCGGGGATGAGCCGGGCGGCGGCGGAAGGAGTGTACGCGTGGATGCGGAAAGGCGGAGAGGGCGGAAAGGATCACGGCGATTCACCTTGAATACCGCCCCATGAAATGCTATCATTAGACGCAGGCAATCCAAACCCGCCTTAGCGTTTGACAAAACATAATGGGAGTGAACACACGATGCGGCACGGTATCGACTTGGTCGGCAAAATCGGTTCCATGGCGCTGATCCGGCCCGAAGATCACGATATTGACTACAATATCCTCTCGCGCATCTGCGCGGAACTGCGCCCGGGCATGATCTGGGTCACCTCCGGCGCGACCGAGATCGGCCGCCTGGACTACATCAAGCGCACCGGCACGGAGCTTCCGCCGGGTGAGGAGGCCAAGACGGACTACGCCAGCCAAGGCCAGGCCATCCTCATGGCCAGCTACCGCCAGTTCCTGCGGCCCGAGTTTGGCATGCGCCAGCTTTTGGTCGAGCACCAGCACTTTAACGACCCCGAAAAGCGCGAGCACATCCACCGCCTGCTTTTGCGCGCGGCAACGCAACAGACCGTTCCCATCGTCAACTACAACGACCCGGTCAGCGGCGAGGAAAACCGTAAAATGGAGCTGGCGGCCCTGCGCGAGACGAACCGGGGCGTGCATGAATGCGTGGACAACGACGAGACGGCCGCGGTTATCGCCGAGCTCATGCGCGCGCGCACCCTCCTCATCCTGACATCCACGGAGGGCATTTATCTGGATCCAAACGATCCCTCTACGCTCGTGCGGGAGGTGACTGCCATTTCGCCCGCCCAGCTGGAAAAAAAGATACGCGAACTGCAAACGCACTGCCACGGCGCCAGCCGCACGGGCGCCAACGGCGCGTTTGCCAAACTGGAATATGTGCTCGGCCCCGCGCTGAAGGGCACCACGGTGCGCATCGGCCACGCGCGGCATAAATTGTCCGACCTCTTGTCCGGCCGGGCGCCGCATACGCGGATCGGGCTTGAGTAGGCGAAACGGAATAAACATTTCCAGGGGACTTAGCGTATTTCGGCATTGCCGCGCGAAAATCTCGATTGCGCGCCATGGAGAAAAAAGAAGAGGGTTCTTTTGAAGATACTTCCCCCAGGCGGAAGCGGGGCAGGGCGCGGTGCCTATTCCCTCCTATTGCGGCATCCGAATCTTAAGCGCTGACAGCGCCGACCCAATCACCACGCCAGCCGCGCCTTGCAGCAGGTTCGGCCCCACCTCGACAAGGGCCTCGGCCCAACCGTAATAAAAGCCTTCAAAAATATAATACCCCAGCACCATCACGCACGCGCCCAGGGAAAACACAAACGCGTTGCGCAGAGCATGGTTTTTTTTCGCCAGCATCCCGGCGATTCCGCCCATCAACGCCTTGATCACAAAGGTTGGCACGACAAAAATAAACCAGCCGCCCAGCAAATCGGCCAGCGCCGAACCCACGCCCGCGGCCAGCGCGGTGTACGGCCCCAGCAGCGCTGCCGCAAAAAAGATAGCGCCGTCGCCGGCATGCACATAGCCCACCGTGCTCAAGGGGAACTTGACGGCGTATGTCAGCAAAAGGATCAGGGCCGCGAGCACGCCGCCCAGCGTCAGGCGGCGGATTTGCTTGTTTCGCATTCTCCGCCGCTTAGCCGTTTTCCGGCTGCTTCGTGCCTTCGATGACGCGGGCTTGGTTGGCTGCGCTATAGAACGGGTCTGTCTTCGTTGTAATTTCAAACGGTATGCCCCCCTGGCGCACCGCCTGCTTGACAAACATATTTACCGCCGTTGACATATTCAGCCCCAAATCATTAAACAAAACATCGGCGCGCGCCTTTAGCGCATCGTCCATTCTGATGCTCAGCTGTGCCATTGTATTGCCTCCCTTCTTCGCATACATTATATGATATTATGGCATATATTATCAATGCACAGTGTGCAATTTTGCAAAGTGACATGGTAAACGTTGAGCCGGCTCAACTGGCAGGAACGCACAGCCTGCCCCGTGCGCCCATGGGAAAGTTTTCGTCTATGGCTTCACCATGGGCGCTCTCGTGATGCCGGACAGGTTGGATGAAACGGAAGCTGTGGACATTCCTGCCCCCTCCCCCTTCCGCGCCAGCGCCAGCAACAAATCCACCACGCGCCCATAGGACCGCGCGCTCTGGTCCCCACGCCCCGCAACGCCCAAATACGCGTTATTCACCCACGCGGCGGTTTCCGCCGCCTTTGTCCCGCTGTACCGCGACCAAAATGCGGAGCGCTCCGCAATATCTCCCGCCACCTCCGGTGAAATCGCCTCCCAGCAGCGCAAATACCGTTCATACCCAGCGCCTTTGAGCGCATTCATCGCATACAGCAAAGCGCACACCGACCCGCTGTAGCGGGCAAACGCATCCTCCGATGCCTCACAAGCCAAATACGCCACCAAATTCGCGTCTTCCTCGCGGGCAAAGCCGCGCACATGGGCCGCCTCGTGACAGGCCGCGAACGGGAGCGATACCGCGGGAATCTCCCCGTTCACCAGCGCCTCCAACGTAAAAGGCGAGGCAATGCCCTCAATCATCAGGCGCGTGAGCAGCGGACTGGCCAGCGCGGCCTTCGGGCGGCCAAACCGCCCCTTGGGGATGGGCCACTGTGCCGCCGCCGCATCCATGGCTTCCCCCGCGGTTTTGCCCATGTCGGCCGTCAGCGTGGACGGCGGCGGTACATAGCGGGCGTTGGCCTGCTCAATCAGCTTGTCACATAAAACCGCAAGCTCCTCCGGCGTGGAGGCCCGCACGGGCAAGTCCAGCGTTTCCTCCAGCGGCAGGCGGAAATAATTCAGGCCCCATCCGCCAAAGAACAGCGCCAACACCAGACCGCAGGCCGTCAGTATCATAAAAAACCTTTTCTTCCAAAATAAGGTTATCATAAAAATAACAAAAATTATAAGCAGGATCTCAATCACCGGCACAGGGCACAGCGACATAAGGCGGCTGGCCGGCGCGGCGATCCACGGGTATACGCCCGCGGCATACAGGCGCTCCACCCACGCGGGCCGCAAAGAAGCCAGGTACCTCAGCAAGAGCGCCGCCGGCAGCGGCGTCAGCGCGAACATCCGTTTCATCCGCCATCCCCCATAGTGCTGTCCTTCTACGCATAGTATACAATCTTCGAGACGGCAATTTCAATGCCAGTTTGCGCCAGCATATGCGCTATGGTATACTCTGCTTATGCTAGAAACCATTCTTTCCCCGCTGGATGTTCGGAATCTGACGCCCGCGCAGGCCGAAGCGCTCGCCTTGGAGATACGCCAGGTCATCATTGACACCGTCGCACGGACCGGCGGGCATTTGGCGTCCAATCTGGGCACGGTGGAACTCACGCTCGCGCTCCACCGTGTGCTTGACTTGCCAAGGGATAAAATCATTTTTGACGTGGGCCACCAATGCTACACGCACAAGCTGCTCACCGGCAGGCAATCGCTTCAATCCACGCTGCGCTCCCAAGGCGGCGTCTCCGGCTTTCCAAAGCGTTCCGAAAGCGAATATGACGTTTTTGAGACGGGCCACGCTTCCACCGCGCTCTCCGCAGCGCTGGGCATGGCCAGGGCGCGTGATCTTCTTGGGGAACGCCATACCATCGTCGCGCTCGTCGGCGACGGAGCGCTCACCGGGGGCATGTGTTACGAGGCGCTCAACGACGCGGGCAGCCGCCCCACGCAGCTCATCTTGCTGCTCAATGATAACGAGATGTCCATCGCGCGCAACGTCGGCGCGTTATCCACCTATTTGACGCGCCTGCGCGGCAGCAAAAGATGGATTGGCGCAAAGCGCGCCGTCAAGCGGGGGCTTAACCGGCTCCCCCTGGTAGGCGCGCCGCTGGCCCGAACAGTCGAGCGGATGAAGCGCACGGTCAAGCTGATGCTTATCCCAGGCGAATTTTTTGAGGCGCTTGGCTTCGCGTATTTAGGGCCCATCGACGGGCACGATATCGCCATGCTCGAAAACACGCTGGCTGACGCGCGGGCCATGAACCAGCCCGTCGTGATACACGCGGTGACGCAGAAAGGACGCGGCTATGCCCTTGCGGAGCGCAAGCCCGAAGCCTTCCATGGAGCGCCTCCTTTTTTTGTGGAGAGCGGCCATAGGCGCGCGATCAAAAAGAATGGCGTCGTGTCCGCCGCAAGCGTCGCGGGGGAGACCCTCGCCGCCCTGGCGCAAGAGGATGCGCGCGTGGTGGCCATCACCGCGGCAATGCCGCATGGCACGGGCCTTTTGCGTTTCGCGTCAAAATTTCCCGATCGTTTTTTTGATGTGGGCATCGCGGAGGAGCATGCCGTGACCCTTGCGGCGGGCATGGCCTCGAGCGGCCTTCGGCCCGTGTTTGCCGTCTACGCGAGCTTTCTGCAGCGTGGTATGGATCAGCTTGCGCACGACGTTTGCCTGCAAAACCTGCCCGTGCTGTTCCTTATCGACCACGCGGGCTTTATCCCCGGCGACGGCGCCACCCACCAGGGTATCTATGACCTGCCCATGCTGCGCGCCATGCCGGGCCTTACGGTCTTCACCCCCTGCGACAGCCGCGAGCTTGCCGCGATGATCCGGGCCGCGCTGACGCTTCCCGGCCCCTGTGCGGTCCGTTATCCCAAAGACCTTCCCGAGAAGCTGGGCGAAACAGCGCCTTGCGGGCGTTGGCGGCGCATTGTCGGGGGGGACGGCCCCGCGCTTGTCGGCGCTGGGCACGCGGTGCTGGTGGCGTGCGAGACAGCCGGCCTGCTCCGCGCCCAAGGCGTGCGCTGCGCCGTATGGAGCGCGTCGTCCATCGTCCCTTTGGATACGGCGGCGTTGGAGGCCTTAGGCAAGCACGCGCTCATCGCCGTGCTGGAAGAAGGGGTCATTGCGGGCGGGCTTGGCGAGGCAATCGCGGGGCATTATGCCGCTCAAGGGAAAAAGCCTCAAATTCTGCGGCTTGGCGTGGAAGGGGACGCGCCCGGCGCGCATTCCATCGAAGGGCTGCTTAAAGCGTGCGGTATCGACCCGCCGCTGGCCGCTGAGCGGATTCTGGGAGGATATCATGCCAAGTAAGCAGCGGCTGGACGTCGCGTTGGTCCGGCGCGGGCTGGCGCGAAGCCGGGAACATGGCCAGGCCATGATCCTTTCCGGCACGGTCTTTCTCAACGGCCGGCGCGCGGACAAGGCGTCGTTCATGGTCGTGGATTCAGACGCCCTGGAGGTGCGCGGCGCGCCGCACCCGTACGTAAGCCGGGGCGGCCTGAAGCTGCAAAAGGCCCTTGAGGTCTTTCGGGTGGACACGAGGGATGCGGTGGCCATGGATATCGGCGCTTCCACGGGCGGTTTTACCGACGTGCTGCTGCGTGCGGGTGCAAGGAAGGTATACGCCATAGACGTGGGCTATGGCCAGCTCGATTGGAAGCTCCGAACCGACCCCCGCGTGGTGGTCATGGAGCGGACGAACGCGCGCCATCTCGCGCCGGAACAGTTTCCAGACCCCCCCGCGCTGTGTGTCATGGACGTGTCCTTTATTTCCGTCAGGCTCATCCTTCCGGCGGCCCTGCGCGTCATGGGCGGCGCTGGATGTTTTGTCATCCTTATCAAGCCGCAGTTTGAGGCGGGCCGTGACCGCGTGGGAAAAAAGGGCGTGGTGCGGGACGCGGCGGCGCATCTGGAGGTGCTCCAAAACGTGCGCGCCTTTGCGGGGGGCATAGGCCTTGCCGTTCGGGGCGTGGATTTTTCCCCCATCGCCGGGCCGGAGGGCAATCTTGAGTTTTTGCTCAACCTTGCGCCGGGGGAAGAGGCTGATTCTCGCGTAACAATAAAAGACCTTGAGGAAATTGTGGCGAAAGCGCATAAAACACTAGGCCAAGGTTTGCAATAGCATGCGTTTAATGCTATACTAAAAGGCATGAAAATAAAGACGCTGGGGCTCTTGGTGCATCCCGCTAACCTCATGGGCAAAGGGCTTGTACCAGATGTCGCCAGGGCTTGCGAGAAGGCAGGCCTTACGCTGATGATGGAGCCTACGGCGGCGGCCGCTGGGCCCGTGTATGCCATGGAAGAGTTCGTGCGGGAGGCCGATGCCCTGCTTGTGCTGGGCGGGGACGGCACTATCTTGCGCGCGGTTCGTTACATGGGCGAACAGATTCGCCCGGTTCTTGGCATCAACATCGGCACGCTGGGTTTCCTGGCGGAATGCGTGCCCGAGGCGCTGCAAACGTGCGTTGACCGTCTCGCGGCGGGCGAGTTCGCGTTGGAACAGCGCATGTTGTTGCATGCCCGCCTTAGGGACGACGCGGCTATTTACACCGCGCTTAATGACGTTGTGGTCACCCGCGGGAGTTTCACACGGGTCATCCAGTCGGACGCGTATGTTGACGGCGTGCTGGCCGCGCGGTATTCAGGCGACGGTACGGTCATCGCCAGCCCTACGGGCTCTACGGCGTATTCGCTTTCGGCGGGCGGGCCGGTCGTAGCGCCGGGGCTTGAATGTTTTATCGTGGCGCCCATCTGCCCGCATACGCTCTCGAGCCGGCCCATGGTCATCTCCGCCGTGTCACAGGTTCGGCTTTTGTTTACACCCCGCGGCGACGACGGCGGCATGCTGCTGTCCGTGGACGGCGCGCAGTGCCGCATCCTTCATGAGGTTACTGAAATCAACATCCGCCGCTCCGAGCGGACGCTGCCCTTTGTCCGCTTTGGCGAGGATCGTTTTTTTGAGATGCTGCGCACCAAGCTGTCCAAATGGGGCGGCGAGCCGCAATGACGACGCGGCGGTATAGAAAGGATGCGGTCCCATGAAGGTGAAACGTCATCGGGCCATACTTGATATCATTGAAAATGGCAGTATTGAAACGCAGGAAGAGCTTGCCAAGGAGCTTTTGCGTTGCGGCTTCAACGTAACGCAGGCTACGATCTCCCGCGATATCAAGGCGCTGAGGCTGTTTAAGGTGCTTGGCGACGACGGATCCTACCACTACGCCGTGGCGGCGGAGCGGGCCGAGCAGGGTTTCCTGAATGAACGGCTTCGCCGTGTTTTTGCCGAAACGGTTTTGTCCATTGACGTGGCGGCCAACCTGATCGTCATCAAAACCCTCCCCGGCAGCGCGCATGCGGCGGCGGAGTTGGCGGATACCATGCGTTGGGAGGAAATCATCGGCACCCTTGCGGGCGACAATACCATTTTCGTCGCCATGCGGGACGCGCGGTGCGCGCCTGAGGTGGCGGAGCGCTTTAGAGGAATGATGAAATAGTGCTGCTGCAAGTTTCTATACGCGATATCGCGCTCATTGACCGGCTCGAGGTACAGTTCGGGCCGGGTTTAAACGTATTGACGGGCGAAACCGGCGCGGGCAAGTCCATCGTTGTGGGTTCGCTTGACTTTGTGCTGGGCGGCCGCGCGGATAAGGACCGCATCGCGGGCGGCGAAAGCAAGGGCCGGGTCGAGGTGCTCTTTGATACCCGGGGCATGCCCCGCCTGCACGCGCTGCTCGCCGAAATGGGGCTGGAGGCGGAGGACGGCCTGCTCCCGCTTGCGCGCGAGATCAATCAAAGCGGCCGCAGCATCTGCCGGGCCGCCGGGGTTATCGTGCCGCTCGGCCAGCTCAGGCAGATCGCGGCCCTGCTGGTGGACCTGCACGGGCAGCATCAGCACCAAAGCCTGCTGGACCCGGGCACGCACCTTTCGTTTCTGGACGCCATGGGCGGGGATTCGCACCACGCGCTTCTGTCTTCCGTCGCCGAAAGTTACGCGGCTTGGCATGACGTGAAAAAGGAGCTTGCCGCCGCGGAAGGCGGCGCGCAGGACCGCGCCCGCCGCGAGGAGATGCTCCGTTTCGCGCTGGATGAATTGGACAGCGCGAACCTGCGCGAGGGCGAGGAGCACCCGCTGGAGCAAAAGCGTGCCGCCATGCGCAACGGTGAGCGTATCCGCGGGGCGCTGGAAAAGGCCTATGCGTACCTGTCCGGCGGATATGACGAGGAACTTCCTTCCGCGCTGGACGCCCTGCGCGTGGCGCTGGATGCCCTTGCTGGCATCAGCCGCTATGGCGGCCGGTACGAACAGGCGCATGATCAGCTGGCCGGCGCCGTGTACGAATTGGAGGCGGTATCCAGCGACCTGTATGACCTGCGCGACAGTGCGGAGAGCGATCCTCGGCGCCTGGAGGAAATCGAGGAGCGGATGGATCTGCTAAGCCGCCTGCGCCGCAAATACGGCGCTACCACGCAAGAAATGATCGCCTACCGCGAGCGGGTGCGCGAGCAGCTGGCGGAGAGCGAGCATAGCGACGAGCGCGTCGCGACGCTGCGGAAAGAAGAAAACGTCCTATGGCAGCGGCTCGAAAGCGAAGCCGGGGCGCTTTCCGCCTCACGGCACGAACTGGCCGTGGCATGTGAGCGCGACGTACTCGCGCAGCTTCAGGAGTTGGGCATGCAAAGCGCGCGGTTTGAAGTGGCGTTCGCCAAGGACGCTCCGCTGGCCGCCAGCGGGCGGGACGCCGTGGAGTTTTTGCTGTCCGCTAACCTCGGCGAGCCGCCCCGGCCGCTGGCGCGCGTGGCGTCCGGCGGCGAACTCTCTCGCATCATGCTGGCCTTTAAGTGCATAGAGGCGGAAAACGAAGGCATCCCCGTGCTCGTGTTTGACGAGATAGACACCGGCATCAGCGGCCGCATGGGACAAATCGTCGGGGAGAAGATGCGCCGCGCCGCCCGCAGCCGGCAGGTACTCTGCGTCACGCACCTGCCGCAGATCGCGGCGCTGGCGGACGCGCAGTATTTGGTGGAGAAAAAAGAAAGCGGCGA
>WRGP01000253.1 GCA_009787135.1 Bacillota bacterium
CCTCCATTCGCAAAGGACGCATAAATTTATAAGACGAAATTTTGCTTCCTAATTCCCTCGGCTTTTCTGTTAAACTGCCGAATGTGGGAACAAGTCAAAACGGCGATTTTCTCAGGCGAGTTGCGTGAGGACGACATGCTCCCGTCGATACGCCAGCTTGCGCGGGATTTGAAAATCAGCGTTATCACGACGATACGCGCCTACGGCGACTTGGAACAGGAGGGGTTTATAGCGAACGTGCGGGGCAAGGGCTGTTTCGTTCTGCCACGCAATTCGGAACTGGCGCGGGAAAACGCGCTGCACAAAATGGAGGACGGGCTGAGCGCCGCCATCGCCGCCGCAAAAGCGGAGGGCATCACCAAAGAGGAAGTAATTGAAAGACTAAAACTGTTATGGGAGGCGGATTATGTCTAATGTTTTAGACGTGCGCGGACTTCGCAAAAGTTATGGCTCATTCACATTGAACGATGTGACCTTTGTTGTGCCGCGCGGTTTTATCACAGGGTTTATCGGGCCTAACGGGGCGGGTAAGACGACTACCCTCAAGTTGATCTTGGGCGTTATACGAGCGGATTCCGGCAGTGTAAAAGTATTCGGGCGCGATAACGGCGGCGGCTCCGTTCATAATGACGAAATCGGCGTTGTGACGGATGCGCCAATGTACGTTGACGATTGGACAGTCAGCGATGTTGAAGCGGCCATATCTCCGTTTTACCGGGGATGGGACAAAAGGGCATTCGCAGAGTACACCAAACAATTCGGGCTTGACCCCAGGAAGAAGGTCAAGGAACTGTCGCGCGGTATGAAGGGTAAACTCCAAATTGCCGCCGCGCTTTCCCATAACGCGAGGCTTTTACTCCTTGATGAACCGACAAGCGGGCTTGACCCTGTGGCGCGCGATGAAATCTGCGATTTACTCCAAGCGTTTGTGACCGACGAGAACAAAAGCGTTCTGTTTTCCACGCACATCACGTCAGACCTCGAAAAGATCGCCGATTCCATTGTGTTTATCCTCAATGGCAGTATCGTGTTTACCGGCGCAAAAGACGATTTGCTTGAAAAATATGCCCGTGTGACAGGCGGCCTGCGGGATTTGAACGGGGAGCAGAAAAAAATCGTCATAGGCTATCGCGAACACGGTACGGGCTTTGAGGGTATGGCCGAAACCGCAAACATCGGCAAACTGCCCAAAGGCGTTTTAGCCGAGGAAATCAGCTTGGACGAAATCATTGTTTTTATGAACAAGGGGGCGAAATTACATGCATAAGGCTCTATCCTTTATACAGTTGGATTTTATCACGGTCAAGCCGTATCTTACGGTAAAAAGCCTTCTCCTTTTCGTTGGCGTCGCGTTGTTTATGATCATCAGCAATGACAGCGCCGCCGCGGCTATCGCGATACTGATGGTGTTTGCCGCCCTATACGCCAGCTATCTGCCAATGACATCTTTTCGGGTGAGCGCATAAATGGATTGCTGGATTGGCTTGCTTCAAATCTTATGGCAACGGTTCTGGCGGGTACGTCAATATGGTTTGTGAGTATGGCCTTGTCATACAGAACATCGCTTTCGTTTTATAGAAAACGCGATTTTTGATGCCGAAGATTATCAACCCGTGATGACGCAATTCATTTCCGTGAGGCAAAGCGGCAATGCCGAAGTGCGGGAAGTCCCGGGCGGGCGTCCCGGGGGGCGGCGTCCCCTTGCCCTCTTCCTTTGACGCGCGTCAATACGCAAACGCGCCCGGCACACGATCCCGCAAAATCCGCCAAAACTGCGGGGTTTACATTCGCAATGCCATTTGTTATACTCAACTTGCTATGAAACAAAAGGAGGAACCGCTATGCCCCTTGTCAATTCACGCGATTTATTTCGCAAGGCGTACGAAGGCGGATACGCGATCGGCGCGTTCAACGTCAACAACATGGAGATCGTGCAGGCCATCACCGAGGCGGGCAAGATCGAAAACGCGCCGCTGATTCTGCAGGTGTCCGCCGGCGCGCGCAAGTATGCCAAACACGTCTATCTCATGAAGCTCATGGAAGCGGCCGTTCTGGATACCGACCTGCCCATCGTGGTGCATCTGGACCATGGGCCGGACTTTGAAACCTGCAAAAGCTGCATTGACGGCGGGTTCACGTCCGTCATGATCGACGGCTCCCATCTCGATTTTGAGGCTAACATCGCGGTGACCAAGCGCGTGGTGGACTACGCGCACGAGCGCGATATCACCGTGGAGGGCGAGCTGGGCCGCCTGGCGGGCATTGAGGACGCGGTGAACGTGTCCACGGACGACGCGGCGTTTACCGATCCGGATCAGGTTGTGGAGTTCGTGGAGCGCACCGGCGTGGACAGTCTGGCCATTGCCATCGGCACCAGCCACGGCGCGTTCAAGTTCAAAGGCGAGCCGAGGCTGCGCTTTGATATCCTGGAGAAGGTGTCCGCAAAACTGCCGGGGTTCCCCATCGTGCTGCACGGCGCGTCATCCGTCATCCCAGAGTATGTGGACATGATCAACCGCTACGGCGGGGATATGCCCGGCGCGCAGGGCGTGCCCGAGAGCATGCTGCGCCAGGCCGCGAAATCCGCGGTGTGCAAGATCAACATTGACAGCGACCTGCGCCTCGTCTTCACGGGCGAGCTTCGCAAATATCTGGCCGAGCATCCCGGCCACTTTGACCCGCGCCAGTACCTGACGCCGGTCCGCGACAGCCTGCGCGAAATGGTGCGGCATAAGATCGTACACGTGCTTGGCTGCGACGGGAAGGCGGCCGAATGAACCGGGGATTCTCTGCGAAATCCTCACCCTACTAGGATGACGCAGGGCGGAAAACCCTTCGAGATTTTCATCCGTTCGGCGGCGATGCCGGATTGCAACGGATGGGCTGTGCCTGCCGGGCGGGATACGGCCCCTTGATAATCCCTTGGGAAGAGGAGACCTCATGCGTAGAGCGTTTTGTTTCGTTTTACTATGCCTGCTGTTCCTCACCTCCCGCGCAGCCGCGCAGGAGGAGGCGTTTGCGTGGACGCTTCGCCTGGGCGGGGATGGCCTTACCCTCCCCAAAGCCATGGCGCTGGCCGCGGACGGCGGTGTGCTGATCGCCGGCGATACGGACAGCCAAGCGGGTGACTTTGGCCCTGGGCATGGCCTGCGGGACGGGTTTGTGCTGCGGCTGGACGGGCGTGGAAGGGTGCTGTGGCGGCAGCGGTATGGCGGCAGCGAGGACGATATGTTTACGCATGTGTTGGCCGCCATGGACGGCGGATGCGTGGCAATGGGGGTTTCCCCTTCGAATGACGGGCACACGCGCTCGCCGCGGGGCCTGACGGACGCGTTCCTTGTGCGCGTCAGCGCGGAGGGAGAAACGCTGTGGACGAAAAACTTGGGCGGCGCGGGCGACGACGAGCTGCTCGACATTGTGGAAACACAGGCGGGCCAGTTCCTCGTCTGCGGCCGCTCCAAGAGCTACAACGGCGACCTTACCGTCAACAACGGCGGCTGGGACGCGTGGGTGGCCTTGCTTTCCCAAGAGAATGGCCGTCCTGTCTGGACGGACAGCCTGGGCGACCGCGGGGACGACATGTTCACAAAGATCATCCCCTCTGGGGACGGGTGGCTGCTCCTTGGCGAGTACGGGGAGGCGCTTCCGGCGGGCGACGACCAGACGCCCGCCTTTGAGGGCAAGCCCTTTGCCATGCTATATGGCGCTGATGGGAAAAGGGCATGGCCGGAGCCCATCATGCTGGGCGGATCGGGCATAAACCGCCTTACGGCCGCCGCGCCGACGGATATAGGCTGGGTGCTGCTGGGCGAGACGGATTCCCGCGCGCCGCTGATGCCCTCCGCGCTGGGCGGCATGGATATCTGGCTTCTGCACCTTCGCCGTGACGGCTCGGTGCAATGGCAGCGCCGCTTTGGCGGCGGCAAGAATGACATGGCCTATTCGCTTACCGCCCTGCCTTCCGGCGGGTATGTTATTTTGGGCACCACCGCCTCTGATGACGGGCATGTTACGGGCGCGCATGGCGCGCGGGACCTGTGGGTCTTGTGCGTATCCGCCAACGGGCAGATGATCTGGCAGCAGACGCTGGGCGGCGGTGAGGATTCCGTGCCGGCAGGCCTTATTGGTACGGCGAGCGGCGGATACCTGGTGGCCGGCGCCACCACCTCGCAGGACGGGGATATCGGCCGGCACGCGTCTGTGCGCACGGGCTTTCTGTCCACGCTCTCCGTAAACGGCAATCTGCTCGCCACAAAGCTGGTGGGCAAAAATGAGGAATGCAAGCTGCTGGATTTGCGCGCGGATCAGACCAGGGCATATTTGATGGGCGCCATCCGCGGTCTGCGGGACGGGGCGTTCGTGGAGGAACTTTTTATCGGGCGGCTGGCCGAGGAATGCTATCCGGCGTGGGAGTAGGGTTGGTATCGCTATGCGAGATGTTTTGCCATAAATAAGCAAGGGGTATCTTGATCCCAAAACAGCGGAAACACCTCAAGCGGCCGAAATCCCAAAGCAAAATAGAACCGCCTTGTTTTCGCATAGCTTTGGCTTTCTCTGGATGCATCCAGCGTCTTCACTGTTATATATTCCGCCTTGGCGTTTTCACATCATCTTTAATACCCTCCCCAGGGCTTGCCTAAAAAATAGCAAACATGCTATAATGCTCTCACAAACGACACTGGGAGGCAAACATGCATCAGAAGGGACGCGTGCCCGACGGCGTTGTCCGCCGCCTGCCCGGCTATTATCGCTATTTGCGCGAGCTGGAAGCGGAGGGCGTAATACGCCTATCCTCACAGACGCTGGGAGAGCGGATGGGCCTGACGCCTTCACAGATACGGCATGATATCAATTACTTTGGCGGGTTCGGCCATCAAGGGTATGGATACCATGTGCCGAACCTGAAGCGGCGCATCGGGCAAATTTTGGGTGTTGACAGGGAGCATTGGCTCGTGATCGTCGGGGCGGGCAATATAGGCAGCGCCGTGGCGTTGTATCCTACCTTCCGAAACGAAGGGTTTCGCATCCAGGCGCTTTTTGATATATCGCGGTCACGAATAGGGAAAAATGTGGGCAACGTCCCAATTCTGCCTGTCGGTGAATTAGAAAATTACCTTGCCGAGCATCCTATTGATATTGTCGTTATCGCCACGCCCGCGGAAAGCGCGCAGGAAATCACGCATATCGCGGCGCGGGCGGGCGTACGCGCCATATGGAACTTCGCGCCGGTGGATTTGGAGACGTCGGGGGAGTTGGAGGTCTTAAACGTACACCTCAGCGACGGCCTCATGGCGCTTTCCTTCCGCCTGCACGAGCGTGAAGTTTTGAGACAAGAATACCCGCAGTGGATCAAGGAGTAGCAGAGCGTGAGTCAATTCCGGAACGGCCAGCGGTCGGGCATGTCCCAAAGAAAGCCTGTGCAAAAGAAAAGGAAGCGTAAATTTCCATGGTGGACACTGCCCATCATCATGGTGTGCCTGTGCGCGCTCGCATGGATGTGGTCGCTTGCGGACGCGCAGCTTAAGGCGTACGACCGGTTTTCTTCCATGCGCGCGGCGATCAGCAAAGACGCGTTCTATGGCCCCGTGTACATTGACGACGTGCCGATGAGCGGGCTGACGCGCGAGGAAGCGCTTGCGCTATTGTCTTTACACCAGCAGGCGCAGGCCAGCGCCTTTGAGGTTACTGTCATGGCGGGGGACGCGCGCTATAGCATTTCCTCCGCCGAGATCCCCATGACTTGGAATACGGAAGAACTTTTGGACAAGGCGTACATGATCGGCCGCATCGGCACGCTGGAAGAGCGCTATCAGCAGGTACAATCCTTGAAAACACCCGTCTACCTAAACAGCGAGCTGCGTTACGATAAGGACATGGTGCGCCGGCATATTGATACCATCGCGAAAGCCTTGGCAAAAGAGGGAAAGGACGTCTCCGTCGTCGCTTTTGACGTAAACACCCGCTCCTTCGGCTTTTCCGACGAGGTGGCGGGCCAGCGGGTAGACGCCGAGAAACTCTACCAGACAGTCATTGAACACCTGGATAACAGGGTGTACGGCGCGGTCATCCCCGTGGAGATAGAGCTTGTATCGCCGAAGATAACCCGGGCCGATCTGGAAAAAAACTATACGCGCATCGCAAGCTTTACGACAAAAACCACGGCGGATGAAAACCGCAACACAAACATCCGCCTGGGAGCGGAAACGGTCAACGGCACGATGATTGCCCCGGGCGCCACCATCTCCTTCAATGATACAACGGGGGAACGCACGCGCGAAAAAGGGTATAAAGAGGCCGGCGCGATTGAAAACGGCCGCACGGTGCAGGAGACGGGCGGCGGCATCTGCCAGGTCGCGACCACGATGTTCAACGCGCTCGTGCGCGCCGGCTGTGAAATTGTCCGCCGCACGCCGCACGCGTGGCCGTCCGATTACGTGCCGCGGGGCGAGGACGCCACCGTGGATTGGCCGCGGCTGGATCTGGTAATGCGCAATCCCTCCGGCACCCCGATGTTCCTCACCGCGTGGTATCAGGACCGGTCCGTGACGGTAGAGGTCTACGGCCTGTCGCTGGGCGATGGCGTTGCCATTGAACTGGAGTCCGAAACAACGTATACCAAAAAGCCGACGGATACCGTCTATACCTATAATCCCAGCCTGCCCGTCGGCACCACGAAGCTTTTGAAAAAGCCGCACACCGGCTATTCGGTGACAACCTACAAGGTTATAAAGCAAAACGGCCAGGTCCTCTCTCGTAAAGAGTTTTATAAAACAGAGTATCAGATGATAAGCGAGGAGTATGAATACAACGATGGATACCCTCCCGCCGGGATTTAGGCAGTTTCTAATCCGCGCCAGACGCGCGACGAGTGCCGTCTGCAGGGCGGAGAGCGGGCCTGCTGAAAGCGCGCCGCGCGATGTGCACTATGAAGAAGACGACGGCTGGCGCTATACCGACTCAAACCTGGGCGGTATGCGGCTGACAGGGCAGGAAATCGTCTGGAAAAATGGGCCGCCCGTGTGGGCGCTTAACTATTGCGGCCGGGTCGTGGGCGATAACTTTTCCGGCGAGTTTCTCGCCAAAGCGTTGCGCCACGTGACGCCGGACGCGCCGTACCGTGGGCCGATTGAATACCAGAAAGGCCCCCTCTTGTATTGCAATATGTTCGCGGGGGATATTGCCTGGTTTTATGGCCGCGAGGAAATGTTTGCCAGCGGCGTAAGCGTGTATGAATGTATTTACCACGGCGGCGCCGTGCGGTAGTATACTATTAAAAAATGAAGCGAAAGGATCCGCATGTCTTTACCTTCTTCACCCGATAAACCAAACAGGCGCCGCATTGTCCTTGCCATACTGACGGGTATGATTATATTGATGGGCCTGCTGCTTTCATCCAACAGCCCGGCGCCGGGCACACCAGAGCCGTCTCTCACCCCTTTACCGGCCTATTTGCCGGCGCTGGAAGTGGATATCGGCATTGCTACGGCCTCCCCAACGCAAGCGGCGGAGCTTATTACCGCGCGCCCGGTTTATACAACCCAAGCACCCACGCAAGCGCCTGCGGCAACGCCCACGGAAGTACCTGCTTCCCTAAAGACCCCCGTGCCTGCGGAAACGCCAACTTTGGCAAAAACCCCCGCGCCTTCGGAAACGCCAGCGCCGGTCAAGACCCCCGCGCCCGCGGAGACGTCGATTATGGACGCGCTTATCCATGACGCGATGAACACAGCGCGCACAGCGCAGTCCCCGCTTCCGGCCGTCACATCATGGGCTACAGCCCCGGTGCCGACGCCAACGCCGCTCTATTCGTACAGCACGGCTGATTTGCACATTGACATCCGAAAACATACCATCAAGAATGTCGTTTACTTTACGGCCGAGATTTGGCTGACGGACGTATCGCAGCTCCGGTCCGCCTTTTCCAGCGACCGGTTCGACAGCGCCAAGGAGACGGTTAAGGATATCGCAAGCCGCAATAACGCGATCTTGGCGATCAACGGCGATTTCGCGACATTCAACAACGGCGGCATCATCATCCGCAACGGCGTCCTCTACCGCTCCAACCGCAGCACGCGGCACCTCTTGATGATCGATCAACACGGGGACTTTATCCCCTATACGGATCCGCCGCAAAACGCGGAAGAGGCGGCGGCCGGTTTTGTGGAGCAGGGCATATGGCAGACGCTTGTGTTCGGGCCGCTGCTAGTACAAAATGGCCAGGCGGTGCCGCTGCCAGAAAAATTTTTCATCTCCACAGGCATGGCGCTGGAGCCGCGCACAGCCGTTGCGCAGATTGGGCCTCTCCATTACCTGTGGATTGTCGTGGACGGGCGTCAGGAAGGGTATTCCAAGGGCGTATCCCTTATAAGGCTTCAGGAGCTGTTTCTTCAATACGGCGCGCAGACCGCGTTTAACCTGGACGGTGGCGGGTCCACTACGCTCTATTATATGGGCAATGTGTTAAACCGCCCGGCCAACGCCGGAAGCAGGCAACGGGATGTGCCTGATATCCTCTATATCGGGCCGTAAGGCATTTCTCTTCCAGCCATTCCTGATAGCGTATGCCCCAAATAAGCCGGCGAGAGGTTTTCGATCGGGAATGGGGTTTATCTACCCTTGCGCACCGGCTGTTGTCGTCTGCGGCTGAGGCCCCGGCACAGGCTTTTTATGCCCGTGATGCCGCCTGCCGCCCCTGCCGCTACCGCTTCCCGAGCGCGCCGCCTTCTCGCGGAAGTATTGCTCCAGCTCCTCATCCGGGGCGTAGACCGTGCGCGTCCACACGAACTCCCCGTCTGATTTGCGCCGCACCCGATAGCGCACGAGATGCTTGCCATGCTCTTTGCAGCCGCCCATCTTCATCCACCGGTCGCCATTCGCGACGCGGCGGGATTCCATCTTCATCATATTGCCGCAGGTAGGGCAGCACACGGGCAGGGCGCTGCAATGTTGTTTGGCCTGCATGCGCGTTTCAAAGCCGCCCTCACTGCCGGCGGAGACGAATTTTTTCTGCAGGAACAGACGGCTTTCATTGCGTTGACGCTTCGGTTTTGACGGCGGCTTTTCCAGATCGCTCATGCCTTTTTCCATGTCCAAGCCGCCGCAAATGCCAACGGTAATATACGCGTCGTCAAGCGCGTCATGGTGGGCGAGCCCGCTGTCGTCCACATCCAGCACCGTCGCCGCCGTGGCCAGCGCCGTCTGCACCCGGTCGCCGCGGACCTGGCGCGCATAGATCATCTGCGCGTCGTACCAGCAGGAGGCATCCAGCTCGCTCATTTTATAATAGGCAAGGTTGTTCTGAAATACGCGCAGGTCGTCCGTGCCCCATGTAATAAACCGCTCCGCGTCCGCGCTCCACTGCGAAAAACGCGCATACGCGACGGGGAAATCATCGCCCTGGTCTATTTCAGCCTGCGTTTTTTGAATGACGCGCGCGACATGCTTGCTCAGCTTACGGCGGCCCTGCAGGCGCACCGCCGCGGTAAAGGTATCGACGACGCGAAACGCGCCGTCCACCTTCACCGCGCCGATCTGGATGATCTCGTGCGGCATGACGATTCCATCCCGCGAAACCGGCGTGCGCACCCACTTGGGGTATTGGTTCCACTCCAGATCCACGACCACGTAGCGCACATCACTTTTTTCGTCGTAGGAGAGAACCGTCAGCGTTGGTCTTTTGACCCATATGCCGCGCAGCGCGTCCCAAATGCGGCGGAAGGGAGAGAGGGCCTGGTTCATACGCTATCATCTACCTCAGCTTTATCATTGTTATAGAAACAATTGGCTCAGGCTATAGCTTATCACACCGCGCCAAATTGTGAAAGTACAAAAAAACGTTAAATCTGAATAAATCAGTGAATTTTAGAAAATAGCGTATATACTATGACACGCTGCCCTTAAATTTTTAATATTATAATTAAATAAAATAATTATAAGGAGACTATGGGATGCTTGAAGGAGGAGAGAAGACCGCTATAGCACCCGGCTGACAACACCGCGCGCCCATGTCCCCATGCGGTTGCCAATGTTTTTCTTCTTGCGCATTTCAACGCCGGCGCTGAGCGCCAATTTCCGGTATTCTATATCCTCGGGGCACATCCGCACCGCGGTGCGGAAACACGCGTGCGCGGCCTCGGCCTCGCCCTTTTTCAGCAGAACGCTGCCCTGCAGGGCAAACCAATCGGCATCGCGCTCCGGCGCTTTGTTTAGTATGCGAAGCGCGCTGTCCAGATGGCCCTGCTCGTACAGTTTTTGCGCCAATTGTTTGGCATCGGGCATAACAATGCGCTTATCCTGGCGTTCCATCGCCTGTCTAAGCGCTTCTTTATAGGCCAAGTTGATACGGACCAGCTCATCCTTTGCGGCGAGCTGCGCCGCGATATCCTGCATGCGGTCGGGATGGCAGCGTTTCACGCAGGCATGGTATGCCGCGCGCACCTGCTCCGCACTCGCATCGCCGGCAATTCCAAGGGTGCTAAACGGGTTTTGCATGCATCCGCCTCCGTAGGCATGAAAATGGTATGTTGCCCATTATAGCACGCCCATGAGGATCTGGCAAGCAATGGAAAAGGCCAAGGCAAAAAAGTAATAAAAGTAATAAAAAAGTAATAAAAGCCCCAAAATCTGACATGCCGTTTCCGCGTATGGCTATAGAATTTGGAAGCTTTCGATAGGGAAATAAAAATAGCGCTTCGGGATGGCTACCCCCGCATGGCCGCCGCGAATTCGCCGCACACCTTTCCAAACAGCCCCAGCACCTCGTCCCGGCCCGTACCGTCCTCGGACGAGAAGGGGATCACTTCCCATGGCTGCACGCGCAGCGAGCGGCAGACGGCGTGCACATAGCGCATCCACTGCCCCCGGCTGATCTTGTCCGCCTTTGTGGCAATGACCGTAAAAGGAATGCCTGTGGCGCGCAAGAATTCATTCATGCCCAGATCCTGGCCCGTGGGCTCATGGCGGATATCCACCAGGTGCAGCACATGCGCAAGCAGCCCGGAATCGGCGAAATACCCTTCCATCATCCGCGACCAGCGCAGTTGCTCCGCCTTGGACACCTTGGCGAAGCCATAGCCCGGCAGATCTACGAGGAAAAAATCGTCGTTGATACGGAATACGTTGAGCATCCTTGTCTTGCCCGGCGTACCGGACACTTTCGCGAGCTTTGACCGCGTGCAAAGGCAGTTGATCATCGACGATTTGCCCACATTGGACTTCCCCGCGACCGCGATCTCCGGCAGGCCAATGCCCTCATAATTCGCATAGCGTGAGAGCGACGTCACGAACGCGGCGCGTTTAATGTCCATCATGCGCCTCCTTTGCGGCGGAAGGCCGCAGGGGCATGGGCGCCCATGGGATGGGTTTGCGCGTCAGCGCAACGGCCAGGACATCGTCCAGATGCTCTATCGGCTCAATGCGCATCTGCGAGCGTGCGGGCCCGGGAATGTCCTCCAGATCCGGCTGGTTGTCCCTGGGCAGCAGGATATCGTCAATGCCCGCGCGGTGCGCGGCCAGCAGCTTCTCTTTAACGCCGCCCACGGGCAGCACGCGCCCGCGCAGCGTGATCTCGCCGGTCATGGCCACATCCTGCCGGACGGGGATGCCTGTCAGCGCGCTGACGAGCGAGCAGGTCAGCGTCACGCCCGCGGAAGGCCCGTCCTTTGGCACCGCGCCCTCGGGTACATGGATGTGCACGTCCACCGCCTTATGGAAATCCGGCGGCAAACCAAATTCCTGCGCCCTGGCGCGGACATAGCTCATGGCGGCGCGCGCGCTTTCCTTCATTACATCGCCAAGCTGGCCGGTCAGCTGCAGCGCGCCGCTGCCGGGCATGATCGTGGTCTCCACGGCGAGCGTATCGCCTCCAAAGTACGTATACGCAAGCCCCCTTGCCACGCCAACCTCAGGCTTCTTATCCAGTTTCTCCCGCCGGAAACGCGCGACCCCAAGCAGATCCTTTAGCGCCTCAAGCTGGATCGTCACGTGCTCCGCCTGTTCCTCAAGGATGCGGGTAACGGATTTTCGCATCAATTTGGCGATGGCGCGCTCAAGCTGGCGCACGCCGGCCTCACGCGTGTATCCCGCGATCACGTGCCGAAGCACCCTGTCCGAGATGCGCACGCTCCCCTTTTTGAGCCCATGCTCCTCCATCTGCTTGGGCAGAAGGTGGCGCTTGGCGATGCGAAGCTTCTCCTCCTCCGTATACCCAGGCAGGCGGATCAGCTCCATACGGTCCAAAAGTGGCGCGGGAATATCATCGGCGTTGTTCGCGGTGGTTAAAAACAGCACCTTTGATAAGTCAAAGGGCAGTTCCAGATAATGGTCGCGGAAGGCCGCGTTCTGTTCCGCGTCCAGCACCTCGAGCATAGCGGCAGCCGGGTCTCCGTGGAAGTCCCGACTCATCTTATCAACCTCGTCAAAGAGAAATACCGGGTTCATCGTGCCCGCCTGCTTGATGGCGTAGAGGATACCGCCAGGGATGGCGCCGATGTACGTGCGGCGGTGCCCGCGTATCTCCGCCTCATCCCGCACGCCGCCCAACGACATCTGCGCGAACTTGCGGTCCAGCGAGCGGGCTACGGATTTTGCGATGGACGTCTTGCCAACGCCCGGCGGGCCGACAAGGCAAAGGATCGGGCCCTTCAGGCTGCCCTTCATGCGGCTGACGGCTAAATGCTCCAAAATGCGCTCTTTGACCTTTTCAAGCCCGTCGTGATCCTCATCAAGGATGCGCCTAGCGCGCTTCAGATCAAGCTTGTCGCTGGTATATTGGCCCCACGGCAGGTCCAGAATCCACTCCACATAGGTTCGGCTCACGCCAATCTCCGGCGAGCCGGACGACATGCGCGAGAGACGGTTCAGCTCCCGCTCGACCTTCTCGCGCGCCTCGCCGTTCAGCGGCGTTTTCGCGAGACGCTCTCGAAGATCGTCCACGTCGTTCGCTTCGCGATCCCCAAGCTCAGTCTGAATGGCTTTAATCTGCTCGCGCAAAAAATAATCCTTTTGGTTTTTCTCAATCTGCGTGCGGACGCGCTGCTGCACCTGCTTTTCAATGGAGGTCAGCTCCGACTCGCGCGCGAGGATGCCGCAAAGCGTTTCCAGACGCTCGCTTACGTCCCGCAGTTCCAGAATCTGCTGCCGGTCGTCAATACGGGTGAGCACGTTCGCGGCGATCACGTCGGCGAGCTGCGCCGGGTTGTCCACACCCAGCACGGAGGAAATCGTCTCGTTGGCGATACGGCCGCTGGACTTTGCGTACTCCTCAAAAAAGTTATGGGTTGTGCGCACCAGCGCGGCAAGCTCCAGCTCCCCGGCGCGCGATACGTCCCACATGGGCGCGACATCGGCGATCAGGCACGGCTCCTCGGCCAAAATGGAGATGAGGCGCGCGCGCCGGATGCCCTCCACCAGCACGCGGATGTTGTCCCCAGGCAGCTTGAGCACCTGTTTAACGCGAGAGATGGTGCCCACGGCAAACATATCTTCCTGATGCGGGTCATCATCGCCAGCGTCGTGCTGGGCCACAAGGAACACGCGCTGGTCCTCTACCAGCGCACGCTCCAGCCCCATTAGGGAACGCTTGCGGCCTACGTCAAAATGCAGCACCATATGGGGAAACACCATCAGCCCGCGCAGCGGCAGCACGGGCAAGCGTTCGATTGTTTTCTTTCTGGCCATGGTCTACTCCTCCTGTAGCGCCCTATGCGTATTTACATTATACAGGGTTATGCGGATAAGTAAAGGGATTGGATAACGCAGCGCGCGGCGAGATGACACGCAAGCTATCGCCCGCTGAAACGGGAGACCATATTATGGCTTCTCCGTCCCCATCGCTACCAGCCGCCGCACAGATCCGCGCACGGCCGACGTCTGCGCGTCCGTCTCGTCCGTCAGCATCCATGACAGCACCTCTTCAAGCGTCTCCACCGCCACAACATCAATGCCCATGCTCGCGAAGCGCTCCAGCCAGTTGGCCTTTGGCACCAGCACGCGGGATAGCCCGGCGCGCTTGGCGGCCTCAATCTTTGAAGGCACGCCGCCTACGGGGTGCACCACGCCCCGCACGCCAACCTCGCCCGTGAGCGCCGCCCTGCCGTCCACGCGCTGGCCCGTCAGTGCCGAGCAGGCGACCGCGGCCATTGCCACGCCCGCGGAAGGCCCGTCCACCGGGTTGCCACCGGGAAAATTGATGTGCAGGTCATACTCATCCACAGGGTATCCCATGCCGCGAAGCAGCGTGAGCACATTCTCCGCGGACGCGCGCGCCATGCTCTTGCGGCGCACACGGTGGCCGTCCGGCCCCATCTCCTCCTCCTCCACAATGCCTGTCACCGTCACGCGGCCCCGGCCAGGCATGGCAACCGCCTCAATATCCATAACCGCGCCCTGGTGGGATCCATAGACGGCCAAGCCGTGTACGCGGCCTACCGTGGAGGCTGTGTTCACGTTTTGCTCTGGCTTGGCCGCGTAATGGCCGCTTTCCACCACCCACTCCACGTCCTCACACGTAATCTCACGGCGGTTATCCAGCTGGGCGACGCCCGCCGCCATCTGCACGATGTTCACCGCGTCGCGCCCGCAGGAAGCGTATCGGCCGATCATCGCGGCCTCCTGCAGCTCCATCTGAAAGCCTGTACGGTTCGCGGCGTCCCCGGCGATGGCGCCGACCTCGTCCGGCTCCAGCGCGCGGAAATAGATTTCCATGCAGCGGGAGCGAAGGGCGGGCGGCAGGGATTCCGGGCCGCGCGTCGTCGCGCCGACGAGCCGGAAGTCCGCCGGCATGCCATTTTTGAAAATCTCATGAATGTGGCGCGGCACATGGTGATCCTCGGGATTATAATACGCGGATTCAAACCGCACCTTGCGATCCTCCAGCACCTTGAGCAGCTTGTTCATCTGGATGGGGTGCAATTCCCCAATCTCATCGAGAAACAGCACGCCGCCATGCGCGCGCGTGACCGCGCCCGGTTTGGGCTGCGGCACACCGTTGACGCCCAGCTGCCCCGCGCCCTGGTAGATGGGATCATGCACGCTGCCCAGCAGCGGGTCCGCGATGGCGCGCTCGTCAAAGCGGACGCAGGTGGCGTCCATTTCAATAAACGGCGCGTCCGCCCGAAACGGCGTGCCGGGCGTGTGCTTTGCCGCCTCCAGCACCAGGCGCGCCGCGCACGTCTTGCCGATGCCCGGCGGGCCGTAGATGATCACATGCTGAGGATTCGGCCCGCAGAGAATGGCCTTGAGCGCGCGGATGCCCTCCTCCTGGCCGATGATATCCTCAAACCGCGTCGGCCGCACGCGTTCCGCGAGCGGTTCGGACAGGCGGATGGCGTTGAGCTTCATGAGCTTGTCCATCTCGCGCCCGCCGCGGTGACTGCCCGTGGGCTGCACCTGTCTTTCCTTTCGGAGCTGTTTGTAGAAATATACACCCATCACGCAGGTGACCAGAAGCTGAATAAAGGTTAGCACATAATACATGAAATCCCTCCTCACGAACCGTGCCACCGCACAGCGCGGTGCCTATAGGATGGGATTTTTTTAGAGGGATGATGCAGTGAAACGCTGTAAAATTATGAAAAATGAAATGATAGCATGGACAAGCGATAGCGCCAGGGTCAAGTTTACAATGATATTCCCTTACGCGGGGTACAGGTGGCAGCGCACCCTGGCGTCCCTCCCCGCTTTCTTACCAGCGGAGGCTGGCGGACAACGTCCTCCAGCCTCCGCCCTTTTTTACACCGCGTCCGGCTTAACCTTCAGCGCGTCCGCCTTCATTCCGGTCGCTTGCTTGCGCCTTCTCGTGGGCGAGACGTCCAAAATCAGCTCCGGCGGCTTTTCGCCGCGCACCGTTTCCGCGGTCACAATGCACTTGCGCACATCGTCGCGGATGGGGAGCTCGAACATGATATCCAGCAGAATGCCTTCGATGATGGCCCGAAGGCCGCGCGCGCCGCTTTTGCGCTCAATGGCCTGCTTCGCGATCGTTTTGAGAGATTCCGCGTCAAACTCCAGCTCCACCCCGTCCAGCTCCATGAGCTTCGTATATTGTTTGATCAGCGCGTTGCGCGGCTCGGTCAGGATCTTCACCAGCGCTTCCTCATCCAGCTTATCAAGCGTAACGATAATGGGCAGGCGGCCCACAAATTCCGGGATCAGGCCGAACTTGAGCATGTCTTCGGGCCGGATCTGGCGCAGAATCTCACCGATATCCTTATCGTTTTCGCCGCGTACCTCCGCGCCAAAGCCCAGCGTCTTTTTGCCAACGCGGCTCTCGATAATCTTATTGATGCCGTCGAACGCGCCGCCGCAAATGAACAGGATGTTCGTCGTGTCGATCTGGATGAACTCCTGATGCGGGTGCTTTCGCCCACCCTGCGGCGGCACACTGGCCACCGTGCCTTCCAGAATCTTCAGCAGCGCCTGCTGCACGCCCTCGCCGCTGACATCGCGGGTGATCGATGGGTTTTCACTCTTTCTGGCGATCTTGTCGATTTCGTCGATATAGATGATGCCGCGCTGCGCGGCCTGCACGTCATAGTCCGCGTTCTGGATCAGGCGAAGCAGGATGTTTTCAACGTCCTCGCCCACATAGCCCGCCTCGGTAAGGCTGGTTGCGTCCGCAATCGCGAAGGGGACGTTGAGAATTTTTGCCAGCGACTGCGCCAGAAAAGTTTTCCCGCAGCCCGTGGGCCCGAGCATAACGATGTTGGATTTTTGCAGCTCCACATCGCTGGAGGCCGTCTGCGGCGCGTTGATACGCTTATAGTGATTGTAAACCGCCACCGAAAGCGAGCGCTTGGCCGCCTCCTGGCCGATTACATACTGATCCAGCACAGCCTTGATTTCCGTTGGCTTGGGAACCGCGCCCGGCTCAAACTCGCGCCGCTCGCCCAAATCTTCCGCGATGATCTCGTGGCAAAGCATCACGCATTCATTGCAAATATAGACATTGGGACCCGCCACCAATTTGTGAACCTGCTCCTGCCGTTTGCCGCAGAAGGCGCATTTGACCATCCTGTCGGTCTCTTTGTTATTAGCCATATTTACCTCATGTCCAGCCTCTCGCTATGCCCGAGGCCTAAAAATCTCGTCAATGATACCGTATGCCAAAGCCTCCTCCGCGGACATAAAATAGTCGCGCTCCACATCTCGCTCGACGCGCTCCAAAGGCTGACCGGTCATGCCGCTCATCAGCTCGTTCATCTTTTTCTTTGTTTTCATAATCCACTCCGCGTGGATGGCGACGTCCGTCGCCTGGCCGCGCGCCCCGCCGGACGGCTGGTGGATCATGACCTCAGCGTTGGGAAGCGCGAGGCGCTTGCCCTTTTCGCCCGCCATCAGCAGGAAGGCGCCCATGGACGCGGCCATGCCGATGCAAACGGTGCGGATCTTGGATTTCACGTAGTTCATCGTGTCAAAAATAGCCATGCCGGAGGTGATGGAGCCGCCGGGGCTATTGATATAGACGGAAATTTCCGCTTCGGGATTTTCCATCTCCAAAAACAAAAGCTGGGCGACGACGGCGTTGGCCACGTCGTCGTTAATTTCGCCGCCAAGGAACACGATCCTGTCCTTAAGCAGGCGGGAATAGATATCATAGGAGCGTTCACCGCGGTTCGTCTGTTCGACAACATAGGGAATCAGGTTCATGTTCTCCCTCCTTTAACGGAATTTATAGTCCCCCCCACCGAACCCCTTCCCGGGGATTGTCAAGGAATCGCGGCCCCCCTGATTCCAATTCAGCAGAATTTCAGGGGACAGTTCACGCGTTTGCCTTCAGGAACGAAAGCGTGGCGATCATCGCGGCGTCCTCCGCGATATATTCCTTCTGCCGGTCGGTCAAGCTCTTGCGGAACTCTTCCAATTCCTTGCCGGTTTGCTCGGCATACCTGGCGGTTACCGCGTCAATATCCTTTTCGGCCGGCTGAATACCCTCGGCTTTGCGGATCGCCTCCAGCACCAGTTCACCCTTCACGCGCTTTTCGGCTTCCTCTCGGTACTGGCCGCGCAGGTCTTCTTCCGTCTGGCCAGAATACTTAAGAAAGTCCTCCATGCCGATGCGCTGGTATGCCATGCGCATGGCCATATCGCTGACCATTTTATCAATCTGCCGCTCCACCATGGATGGCGGCACATCAACGACGGCATTTTCTACAGCGGCCTCCAACAGCGCGATTTCAAAAGCCGCGTCCACGCGGCGCGTGGCTTCCGCCTGAAGCTTTGCCTTAATATCGGCCTTGTATTCCTCAAAGGTGTCAAACTCGGAGACATCCTTGGCAAATTCATCATCCAGCTCCGGCAGCTCGCGCGTTCGAATCGCGTTCACCTTTACGTGGAACACGGCGTCTTTGCCGGCAAGCTCCTCCGCGTGATATTCCTTTGGGAAAGTGACAGAAATGTCCTTTTCCTCGCCGATGCCCATGCCGACTATTTTTTCCTCAAACCCCGGGATGAATTGGCCCGAGCCGATGGTGAGCGTCTGATTCTGTGCCGCGCCGCCTTCAAAGGCAACGCCGTCCACCGTGCCCGCGTAGTCCAGCGTTACGATATCGTCGTCCCGCACGGGGCGGTTTTCGACTTCCTGCTCCCTCGCGTTGCGCTGGCGGACGCGGCCCACTTCCTGATCTACGGCCTCGTCGTCCACGGTATCGTCTTCACGCTCAACATTCAAATTTTTATATTCGCCCAGCGTGACTTCAGGCCGGACGTAAACTTCCGCCAGCACGGCCAAGCCGTCCTGGCTCGAAATGGTTTCAATGCTGATATCCGGCTGCCCGACAACCTGAATATCGTTCTCTTTGACGGCCTCTTCATACATATTGGGAAATACCGCGTCAAAGGCTTCCTCATAAAAAACGCTCTCGCCGTACATTCTTTCAATCAGCTTGCGGGGCGCTTTGCCCTTGCGGAAACCGGGCACGTTCATTCTGCCGCGGATTTTCAGGTACGCCTTTTGCAAAGCTTCCTCAAATGCCGGGGCATCAAGCTCCATGCGGAGCTTTATTTTGTTTGTTGAAACCTTTTCCATAGTGGACTTCATGCGTTTTCCTCCCGTGTTTCTTTAAACGAATGGCAAAAAGCGCCATTTCTCATCTTATCATAGATATTCAGGCTTTGCAACCTTATCGCGCCTTCTCTTATCATATGTTTTTTACCGAAAAAAATTTTTCTTTTATTCTCCAGCTCACATGTACGCTATGCCATTTCATCCGGTAATTAACAGCGTATTTTTTTCGTGGCGCGGCACAATAGCGTTGATAACGGAATAAGGAGGTGAAAACAATGGCGAACAACAGCAACGTACCGGAGGCCCGCGCCGCGCTGGACACCATGAAGTTCGAGATCGCGCGTGAGCTGGGGATTAACCTCAAGCAGGGCTACAATGGCGATCTTACGTCCCGTGAGAACGGCTACGTCGGCGGGTACATGGTGAAGCGTCTGATCGAACAGGCGGAGCGCCAGATGGCCGGCAAGTAATCCCACCATTTGATCCTTAGAAGAAAGGAGGACAATGCAATGTTCACGCCTAACACACAGCCTGGTTCCACCAATACGCAGAACCAGCAGGGTCAGACCTCCAGCTCCAATTCCAGCACCCACGTCGTGCCGGAGGCGAAGAATGCTTTGAACAACATGAAGCATGAAATCGCCGGAGAACTGGGGATCAACCTCAAGCAGGGCTACAACGGCGATTTGACCTCGCGTCAGGCCGGCTACATCGGCGGCTACATGGTCAAGCGCATGATTGAGCAGCAGGAGCGGAGCATGAGCGGCCAACAGTTCTAAGGAACCGGCAGCTGATCATACCTCTCTTACAATGGCTGAAAATCCTCGAAAAATACATGGGCGCGCGCAGATTCATTGCAGCCTGCGCGCACCCATTATTTTTTCATGGTATCATGTATCATGCGATTCATAGGGGCGATCCGCCTTTGTATCTTGCGGCTTCGCAACCGGAGGTTGACAAAAAACCAAGCGCGGCTGGTGGCTTGGCAACCTTGGCCCCTGCTATGATGGCATTGATTTTTAGAAAGGGGGACCCATCATGAACATCGCGGACAGAATACAAAACTTGCGCAAAGCAAAAGGTATTTCCCAAGAAGAACTTGCGGATAAGGTTGGAGTATCCCGCCAGGCCGTATCAAAATGGGAGAGTGAGCAGAGCGTTCCCGACATTGACAAGATTATCGTCATGAGCGACTACTTTGACGTCACGACGGATTACCTGCTCAAGGGGATAGAAACTGAAAAGCAGGCGGACGCAAAGGCCGTCAACGCAAGCATATTTGTCATTGTCGCTACTGTTTTGAATTTTATCGGCTTGATCCTTTCCTGCGCGGTATGGTATGAAAAGCAGGCCGCTACGGCGCTTGTCATCGGGCTGGTTTTTATGGCGTTGGGCTGCATGGTCTTTGCCATTGG
The DNA here is from genome assembly GCA_009787135.1 of Bacillota bacterium. Lineage (GTDB taxonomy): Bacteria > Bacillota > Clostridia > Christensenellales > Aristaeellaceae > Avichristensenella. The sequence continues at coordinate 20,419 of WRGP01000253.1, forward strand.
CCTGGCCAGTTCCACACGAAATGTGAACAAAGCAAAACGAACGTTTTGGACGATTAACATTTGGCTTTTATCCTTTATTCCCCTTTCCGTCGTCTACAACACCCTGTTTTCATACGGCTTCAGCCCTTATCCGCTGCTTTCATTCTCTCGGCTGGGACTTGTGGCACTTGCGGTTTTTTGGATGGTGTATACGGCGATCTGCACGGGCGTGGTTCTCATACAAGTTAGGCGTGAAAGGCAATCCAATGAATAGGCCGGCGCCCGGCATCTATCGGCACTATAGAATGACCCGGACGAGCGCCTCGCGCCCGCCGGACAGCGTGGGCGCCGCCTATGCCGTGAGCGCGCGTTAGCCTGCCGCGACAACATCGTTGCCGTATATCAACACCATGGCAGTGCCGGCTTACGGACCGGCGCCGCCATGGGATTGATTTCCCTCTCCCGCTCCGTTGGGCGAACTTGGATCGGCTGAATCATCCTCGCGATAATCCCGCTGGCCTTGCTGCCTATGCCGGCCGCCGTTTCGATGCTGCCGCCGGATTTGGTTTCTGATCGCGCCGATTCCACAATGGGTATAATCGTCAATGTTAGCTTCCGGGGCAAGTGCTTGAAGTTCCAAAAAAGCGAGGTACTTTCCGATGGACATATGATGGCTATGCGCGCTCTTCACGGCCGCTTCGCCGGCGCTGTTACAATGAACCCGAATGCCAGGGTATATGTCTATAAGGGATTGAACGCGGGAAGTGAGACAATCAATCATTGCCGTATCGCCAGCTTTTGAATAAACGGTAAAATCCAAACAATCGCCGCTTTCAAGATAAGGCCGCAAGGCGTCGCTTTTTAATAACGTGTCGATTGCCCGCGTATAGGAAAATCCTTTTACCTCCTCAGCTTGTAAAAGCATGGCCGCGTCTTCATGATAGGAAGTCACGGAGATAACCCTCCCAAAACGGTTTACCGACAGTTCAAGGCTCGGGTTCACGTCCACGCTGATGAGCGACGTCTCGGTACAATAAAGCCCATATCCCCCGAACGCGGCAAGCACCAAAACAATAAAGCAAGCGGCGGCATAACATACCTCAAACCCGCGGACGTTGTTTCGCAGCGAGACGACATCGCCTTTTTGCCATCCCGCTTTTGCTTTGACTTCCATAAATTCCCCGCCGTTTTTCATCACAACGGCCACATTGCCTTTGACTTCCAAAACGATTCCGGTTTTCATTGCCTGTCGCCTCCTTCCGGCAGAAACGCCTGAATTTCCGGATAATCCCCGGACAATATCACGGCAATGGCTACAATATACTGCCGGTGCTTTTCCAGCGTCTTTTCAGACAGCTTAAAACGCTCCGCAAGTTCCGCCTTGGGTATCCGGCGAGTTCGGAGGAATTGTTCCTTCATGGCAACGTCGGAAACTATTTCCCTCGCGATCATCGCGCACTGATTCCTGGATCGTTTTTGCTTGGGACCCATGCCAGCCAAACTGCTAAACGTAATATTAAACGCCGCCAAACCCGACGCGAGCAACTCAATCTCTTCTGACAATGACGATCGCTTCTGTTCTTTCTCATATTCCCCCTTTGCCCTGGCCATTTCATCGGGATTTTCCGTTTCCATGTTTTTATCCATACCAAGCGGCACTACCTTTGCGTGATACCGGGCGAGCTTCTTGCCTTCGTCGATCAGCCTGTTTCGTATACACGCCGCGGCAAAGGGTAAAAAACCTCCCGCATTTTCATCGTATTGCCGGACACAGTTCATAAAAACGGACATGGCGCTGCTCAGCCTGTCATCAAATTCCATTTGAAAAACCGGAGTTTTTGAAACTTCTTTTTTAATAAAAGGCATATAATCGCCGATCAGCCGGTCCAATTCGGCATTGTCTGTTTTCGCCTTTTTGAGGCGTGGCCATAAATCGTCCATTCCAAATCCTCTCACTATGTAGTATACGGCAAAGCCTCTCCAATACATAGGGAAAAATTTTTTCATCAGCCCCTATGATATAAAGCGGGCCATCCGTACTTCTATACATGATTTCAATTCGAAAGGACGATTGCCATGAAAAAAATCATAGCCCTCGCGTTCGCGCTGATACTGGTTATGTCGGTATCAATTACGGCATCCGCGGCGGGTGAAAACAGGGGCGGCAGGGCCGCTGCCGCCTGGAACGGTTCGGGAATTTCCAATGGGAAGATTGCCAGCGTTTCTTCGCGGCACAGGAAGCCGACGCAAAGGCGCGGCCGGAGGCCGCGTCAAGCGGCCAGCGACGCGGCGGGGCGGAAAAAGATCCGGCCGGTCGCTAAAATGCACGCCTGTCAGAACGCCGGCCGCCATAGGCGCCATCGCGCCGGATTGGCCATTGCCTCACCGTGAATTGGGAAATCCGACGTGTTTTCCTTCAGCCAACACCTTGACTTTATCTCGTTTTCATCGTATACTCAATACAGGCCAAGGCTGACTTGGGCTGGCGGCATAACGTTTTCTGTGGTACAAAGCGGCCGTCAACGAAATGCATGAAAGGAGGGGTTGCTTCGATGCGAATGAAAATCAACCTGGATACGCAAAGCGCTGTTCTGGAGTTTTGCAAAATCGTCAGCAACCTTGATGGCGAGGTGCGCATAGTCGGTGTGGATGGCGGCCAGCAGGTTTCCGTCAACGCAAAATCGCTGCTCGGCCTCTTGTATAGCCAGACATGGAACGACATATGGTGCGAGTCGGAGAAGGATATCTATTCGCACATCTCCAAGTTCGCCGCGAGTTAAGCGTACCCGGGGCGATGGGCGGCGGCATGGCCAAAAAGGCTATGCCGCCGTTTCGTTTTGCACAGCATCACCGGAGAATACACCTCATGCCTCATGCCTTTGGCAAGTGTAGCGGAATAAGTTTCGTGGATGCAACCGCTCAAGCTCATCCCACCGCGGCAGCCTCCGGCGCCGGCGACGCCTCACCCTCGCCCGGCGCCGCGGGTTCAATAGGAGGAACCGCCGGCGCGACGGGTCGCGCCGCCCCAGCCGCCGTGCCCGCGCTGATCGCCGCCCGGTTATCATAAGCGTTCCGAATCGCCGCAAGAATATTCCCATGCGCGTCATTCAAACTCATCGTAGCGCTTGTCGTCACGTCCGCCAGCATGGTTTTCTCCTGCTCCGAGAGCTTGTCGTACTTGGCTTTGTCCGCCGCGTCCTCATCGCTTGCCTTCAGCGGACGGCCATTGCGGTCGGAGCAATATTTCTTGAACCAATCATCGATTTCATCCACGGTCTTGCCAACAAACACGCGCTGGAAGGCGTCCATCTGCTGCGCCCAGGTGCCGGCGGTCATGACGTAGTTCGCGCCGCGCGCCCGCTTGGTCGTCCAATCCGCGACTTCTTTTAAGAAGGCGTCGTCATTGACCGTAACGCCGGCCTGGCCGGGGAAGCCGGTGAACGTGGGCGCGGTACCCTCATGCCCGGGCGAAACTACCTCCAATTGGTCTATATGAACGTCCACGATACGGCCCTGGCCATCAAAGAGCGCGGAAGCGCATACCACGTTGAAGCTGTAGACATCCGTGCCCGGGCCGACGCGGCCCGACGGGCTGATGCCAAAGCCCATGTCCGTGGGCGTGGCGGCGGAGGCCGCGGGCGCGCCGGAGGCCGTGCCCAGCGCGTTGTTGACAGCGTCAATGATCGCCTTGCTGGTGAGCGTCGCGCCGGATACCACGTCAACGCCTTCGGTGCCGTTCTTGGCCAGAATCTCCTGCGGGATCCGCTCCAGCGCCTTGCCGGCGACGCTTTCCGTCTCGTTATGGCTGGTAACCTCAACGCCTACGAGATCTTCCCCATTCTTGCGGACGGTGACCATGAGCTCCCCGCCGTAACCATTGGCCTTGCCCGTGAGCTCCTCGGCGCGGGCGCAAGCGGTCAGGATCACCAGCAGGCATAGCGCCAGTGGGATAAGTTTTTTCATGTGCGATTCCTCCATTTCACTTTGTTCATAAATAAAGTAGCTTCTGGCAACCAGTATGCCCGTTGCGCGTATTCTTTATGAATAGTTTGGAAATGGAGAAGTGGGCGGTGCGGAACGAATTTTTCGTTGTTTTGGGCTATACCTCCGCGGTACCCGCGGCCTTCCTGAGCGCCTCCAGCCCCACCGCGCCCTCAATTTGATACACAACCTCACCCTTTACAATATGCAAATGAAGCGTATCGCCGCTCTTCATAAAGACAGCCTGGCTGCCCGCCATCATCCATTCCTGATCCATTGCCGTAATGAAACCCTTGGCGGACAGCACCCGAAGGCAGCGCGCGGGCGTCAGGCTGGATACTTCCACCACCGCGCCGTCCGCGTTTGTATAGCGCAACCGTACCTCACGCACCGAAACGCCAACGCTTTTGGGCACCGTGTCCTGCACCACGGCCTTTTGCAGCATCCATTCCCTTCCGCCAAGCTTCAGAATAGGCGCGTTGAAATAATACTCGGCCTGGTAGAGGGTATCCGCCGTAAATTCGAGCGGCGACTGGGGAAGTTTTGCGAGCGGCGCGGCCGTTAGGCTTATTTCCGCCGCCATATCCGGCGTCTTCGTATCGCCCATGATCACCATCAGATAAAAAATCACCCCGCAAACAAGCAGCAAAACCGCTTGAACCAATCCGCGCAGCACGCGGCGCAGAAGCTGCAAAGAAACATCCCCTTTCTTTCATTTTATCAAAGACGCCGTGTCCGCCACGGCCTCTACCGCATCAAACGTCTCAGCCGCCGGCTTCCGTCCCGGCAGGATAAGGTTTTCGCCGGGGAAAAGGTTACTATGGTATGTATGAACAGGCGTGCGCTCTTCTATCCATCCGGTTTATAACACAACCCTTTGCAGCGCCCTGCGCACCGCGCCCTTGCCCCCCATCATCTCCCCAAAGTACGCCCGTACCTTGTCCGCAAGCCCTGCTTTCACTAAATCCGCGCCAAACAATGTCACGTCAGACAGCAGATCGTCCGTAAGCCCGCCCGCCACGCGCGTCCGTACCTCGTCCGCGCGCGGGTCAGGGCTTGGCGTAAACGCGTTTCCCCCGTCGTCCACGCCCGTCAAATAGCGCAGCCAGGCCGCGAACACAAACGGCACACAACACAGCGTTTGCCTATTTTTTGTCGCGGCGAGCGTCCACCCAAACCGGATAGGCAGCTTCTGCGACGTGTCCGCCGCGATGCGCTGCGGCGTGTCCGGCAGGAAGTGATTGGGCAGGCGGCTCGTGAGCACCTCGTCAAGAAACGCCTTGGGGGATAGGACACCCGGGTCCTCCGCCACAGGCAGGCTCTCTTCATAGCCCAGCTTTTCCACAAAGCGGCGCACATCCTCATCCTTCATTTCCGTTGAAATTTTTGTAAAGCCAAGAAGGCAGCCCAGCACCGCCAGCGCCGTGTGCAGGGGGTTCAAACACGTGCCAACCTTCATCTTCTCCACTTTGTCCACAGTTTCCCTGTCTGTAAACAAAATGCCCGCCATTTCCAGTGCCGGCCGGCCGGCCGGGAACGCATCTTCCACCACCAGATACTCCGCCTGCTCGGCGTTGACAAACGCGGCGGTCACGGTTCCCTTTGCGGTGCGCACGATATCCATATCCTCAACGCCCATGCCGCGAAGCGTCTCCGCGATCTTTGCGTCCGGATGCGGCGTGATCTTGTCAATCATCGTGCTGGGGAAAGCCACGCTTTCCTTCAAATAAAGCAAAAAATCTTCGGGAGCCTTACCGTCCCGCACCATTGCTTCCGCGACGGGCAGCAAGGCCTGCCAAAACTTCTCGCCATTGCGGCTGCAATTGTCCATGCTCACCATGGCGAGCGGCGCGGCGCAAGCAAAAAATCGCTGACGCAGCAACCGGCAAAGCAGTCCCATCAGCGGGTTTTGCGGCGTATACGCCTTTTCGGTCACGGTGAGGCTGACCATCTGCAGCGAGGCCTTCGCGAACACCTCTTCCATATACCGAACGCCCTGATCATCCGCCTTGACCGCGCGGGCTATGCTGGCCAGCACGCGCTTATCCACTTGCCCGTCCGGCCGAAGTACGGCCAGCAGGCTCAGGCCGTCATACGGCTCGTACACGCGGTCGATGATTTCTCCGTCGTACGCCTCGCACGCGATAATGCCGCGGTCATACGCGCCCGCGTCCAGCACGCGCTGCAGCGCCGCGCACAAAAAAGCCCGAAAGATATTGCCCGCGCCAAAATGTACCCAGGCGGGCGATTCCTCTGTGCGCCGCCTCATCAACGCTATGTCAAACCGCGGAAGCGCGATGCCCGCCGCCTCCCACCAGGCGCGATTCTTGATGTCCGCAGCAGTAAGCTTCATTCGCACTCCTTCTATCTTCATTATTATAGGTGAAACGCCTCTTCAGAGGATATCGTTCCTTCTTTTACCCGGTACGCGGCTTCATATACCGCGCCGCCCAGGTCGCTCATATGCGTGCAGGTGATCAGGGTCTGCACGTCCCGCATGCGCCGAAGAAGCATTTTGCGCCGGTTCACGTCCAATTCGCTCATCACGTCGTCGAGGAGCAGGACAGGGCTTTCCCCAATGACCTCCCGCATTACATCCAGCTCCGCCAGCTTCAGGGACAGAGCCGCGGTCCGCTGCTGCCCTTGGGAAGCGAAGGCGCGCGTGTCATGGCCGCAAAGCGTCATGCGCAAATCATCCCGGTGCGGGCCATGGCTCGTCGTGCCTCTTCTTACATCCTCTTTGCGCGCGGCGCGCAGCATGTGTAACAACTCCTCCGCGTTTTCCGCGCCGCTTTCATAGGCAAGCGTTAAAATCTCCCGCCCGCCCGACAGCATGGCATGCGTTTCCCTCGCCGCCTCTTTTAGCGTCTTCACATGGCGCGCGCGGCGTGTGATAACCTCCCCGCCCGCTTCCGCGAGCAAAGCATCCCACTCGTCAAGCGTTGAAGAAAGGGAACCGGAAGGGTTTGCCATCAAACTTTTCAGCAGCCCATTGCGTTGGTTTAGGGCGCGTATATACCGCTGCAGCGCATAGAAATAGCCAGGCGACAGCTGTGATATTGCCATATCTAAAAAACGCCTGCGCCCCTCCGGCCCCTCCTTCACCAGGCGAAGATCCTCTGGGGAAAAGAGCACCGCGTTTACATGACCCATCAATTCACCAAGGCGCGCCGCAGGCGAGCCATTGATCTTGATGACTTTTTTGCGTTTATCCTGCGGAATGATCCGTACCGTCACGTCATGCACGCCGTCAAGACGCTCCGCCGTAATGGCCACCTGCGCGAACCTGTCCCCCCAGCGAACCAACTCCTGATCCCTCGCCGTCCGGCCCGACCGCCCAACACAGCACAGGTAAATCGCCTCAATCAGATTTGTCTTACCCTGCGCGTTCTCCCCATGCAGCACCGTTATGCCTGACGCGGGCGCAAACGCCGCCTGCGCATAGTTACGAAACCCCGCGAGGCGCATCTCCCGTATGATCATTTAAGCGGAAAACACGCGCACAGGGAGCGCCAAATATATAAACTTATCCCCAAAGGTTGGACATAGCACGCACGGGCTTACGTTGGAATTGAACTTCAGTATAATGTTTTCATCCTCAATCGCGCGCAGCGTATCCGTGATGTAGCGCACATTAAAGGCAATATCCAGTTCCCTGCCCTCAAACTCAATGGAAATCTCCTCGCGCACGTCGCCAAGTTCCGCGTTGGACGTAATGAGCAGCGTGCCTTCCTCCATATGCAGTTTGACCAGGTTATTCTTGCCCTCGCGCGCCATAAGGGAAGCGCGGTCCAGCGCCTCTTCCATATCTTTTTTCGATACGATAATGCGCGTCTTCCATTCGCCTGGTAAAATCTGTTTGTAACGAATAAATTCGCCGTCCAGCAGCCTTGCGATGACGCGCGTCGTGCCCATGTCCGCCATTAAATGCGACTTTCCCCATACCAGCGATACCATCGCGTCCGTATCCGAAAGGATTCTGGCGATTTCGTTGAGCACCTTGCCCGGCACCACAACGCTCAGCGCCGGCAGTTCCTGCCCAAAGCTCTCCTTGCGCAACGCCATCCTAAAACCGTCCAACGCCACAATGGACATATCCCCTCCCTCCGCCTCCAGCAAACAACCTGTAAGGATGGGGCGCGTTTCATCCGTGGCAATGGCAAAGGTCGAGCGCTGGATCATCTCGCGAAGGTTCGCTTGCGGCATGACAATGGTTTGAGATTCTCCCACCTCAGGCAGCGCCGGAAATTCCTCGGCGGGAAGTCCCGCCAGTTTGGTTCTGGAACCCGCGCATTTAATCGAAGCCGCGTTTTGCTCGTTGACGGAAACCTCCATCTGCCCTTCCGGAAGCTTGCGTACGATTTCCGCAAGCAGCTTGCCGGGCATCACCACGCTGCCTTCCTCGGTAACATGCGCCGCCACATGCGTTTCAATCCCAAGCGCCAGATCCGTGCAGGTAAGCCTGATGCCTTCTTCACATGAAACCAGCAGGACCCCTTCCATGATCTGTGTCGTTGACCGCGCGGCAATCGCCCTTGTCACGATGTTCAACGCGGAGACTAAATCGGCGACCAGACAAGTAAAGCGCATGTGTTCATCCTCCTTGCAGACGAAGTTATAGTAAGAGTAGCCGTAGTAGTAGGGCTGTTCAAAACCTTGAAAACTTCAGAAAAAGGGTTTTGACGTATGTTTTTCCTGTGCGTTTCTCGGGCATAACAAGGAATAAAGGCAACCTTTTAAATCAGCATAGAATTCGCTAAGAAAATCATAATTCCTGCAAACGGTAAAGTTCCGCGCTGTTTACAATTCTATGGAATTGGGTATATAATAACGAAAAAGGAAAAGCGGTAGGGGGATGTATCATGGCGAACGTGGACAAATCCATGACCATACGACAGGTGCTGGAGGTTAACCGCGGGACGGCGCAAATTATGATGGGCTTTGGCATGCATTGTTTGGGGTGCCCGCACGCGAGCATGGAGACGCTGGAAGAGGCGGGCGTCACGCACGGTATCGATGTAGAGGAAATGGTACGGCAGATCAATGTGTTTTTGGAAGGGAAACAGGCGTAGGCTGTGGAAAAAAGAAAGGAAGGATGAAAAAAGAAGGAAGTTATCCACAAAAACAAGAGTTTTGTGAATAACTCTGTGGATAAACGTGGATAACTTTTTTGGTTCTTTTTTTCCAATTCATTTTTTCCTCCGCGCCAACGCTTTTGCGGCAGGTTTGCATCCACAAGGAAAAGTTCACATTGTCCACAAAGCTTATCGGGTAGTAAAGAAAAAAAAAGTAAAAAAAATTTTGAGAGATGGGATGAAAAAGGAAATGTGCCGCGTTTATATGGATGAAGTTCAAAAGCGCGCCAAAAGGATCCCCTCCCTTGCGGTGCATGGCCGCCCCCTGTGCGCAGGGGGTTTTTTATTTTTTTGTGGTACACTCGTCAAACTCATAAAAAAAGCAAAGGGTGATTCGATTTGATTACATCTGCTTCCATGGGAAACCTTCCGTGCGGCACGGAGGTAAGGGCGTTTACCCTTCAAAACGCGTCCGGCGCTTCTATGAAGGTTTCCTCGCTGGGCGGTTGCCTGCTGTCCATCGTTGTGCCCGATCAAAAAGGCCGTCTCTCCGACGTTACGCTGGGATATCCCGCGCTGGAAACCTTGGCGCAGGCAGGCGGGTACATGGGTTTTCTCATCGGCCGCTTTGGCAACCGCATCGGAGGCGCGCAATTTGAACTAAACGGCAAAACGTATGCCCTGGCGAAAAATGACGGAGAAAACCATCTTCACGGCGGGCTTAAAGGGTTTGATAAGCGCGTATGGGGCGCGGAAATCAAGGGAGATACCCTTGCGCTTACCCTGCGCAGCCCGGACGGGGAAGAAGGATACCCCGGCACGCTGGATGTTACCGTTACCTATTCCTTTTCTGACGAAAACACGCTGGGCATTCGCTACGAAGCGGTTTGCGATCAGGACACCGTTCTTAACCTGACAAACCATGTGTATTTTAACCTGTCCGGTCCAGACTGCCAGACGCTGGACAGCCATGAGATCCTGATCAACGCGGATGCTTTTACCGAGGTATCCAGCCCCGCGTGCATTCCCACGGGCAGGCTTGCCCCCGTGGAAGGGACGCCGCTGGACCTGCGCGCGTTCCGCAACATTGGGGAAGGGCTTGCCCTTGAAGAGCGGGATACGCAGATGCGGTATGGCGGAGGATATGATCATAATTTTGTCCTGCGCGGCTGGGATCAGACGCTTCGCCAAGCGGCAATCGTGCGCGACAAAGCCACGGGCCGCCGCCTGGAGACATGGACGGATCAGCCCGGCGTTCAGTTCTATTCGGGCAATTTCATCAAAGACGACAGGCCGGGCAAGTGCGGGCCGCCATACCGCAGGCGCCAGGGCTTTTGCCTGGAAACGCAGCACTACCCCGATAGCGTTCATCATCAAAACTTTCCCACTTGCGTGCTGAGAAAAGGAGAAAAGTATGAGACGGTGACGGAGTATCGGTTTTCGGCGGAAGCGTTCTAACGTGTGCGTGATAATACCACCACTGGAAGGTGAAACCGGTTATTCAGCCGAAATTGCAAACTGTGGTTCCCTAACCCGCGGCTGACGACCATTTGGGAACCCGCGACAGCATACAGCCCGCTGGTATAGCGCGGGAACAGCCCCTGCCCGGGGGCAAAAACACCGCCTAGCAGCGGCAGGCGGAACTGCCCGCCGTGCGCGTGCCCCGCGACAATCAGCGCGGGGAACAGTTCCGCGTACTGCCCCGCGATCTGCGGCTGATGCATCAGCAGAAAGGTGGGAATACGGTCGTCTTTCCCCGCGCGGCCCGGCTGAAGGGCCTCGCGCATGCTGACACGCTGCGGGTTTTGCGCCTGTCTTTCGCGCTGTACGCCCTTTCGGAAGGCGTAGGGATCGGTGAGCCCCGTGACGCGCACGGGGCTCTGGCGAATCGATAGCATGCGCGTTTCATTTTCCAGCAGGATGACGCCCGTCTCCGCGTACATCGCGCGCAGGGCCGGGGTGCGGCGCGCGCCGCAGTCGTTGTTGCCAAGGACCGCGGCGCAAGGCGCAATGCGCGAAAGGTGGGCGAAAAACGGCGCGAGCGCCGGGACGCTTTGCGTGCCGCTGTCGATCGTATCGCCCGCGATAAGGACGCAATCCGGCTTCACGCGCCTCACCGCGTCCAGCATATGGTAATGGATTCGCTTGACGCGAGGCATGTGCAAGTCCGCCAGCACGGCAAAACGCGCGCCGACGAGCCGCTCGGACAGCATGGGGAGCGCCACATGAATCTCTTCCACATCCAACATTGAAACGTTCATTTCTTTATTTTTTCACGCCTCTCTCGTAACCCTTGGGGATCATCAGGGGGAGGACGTTCCTAGCCCCCATTCTCCCGTGAAAATCCTTGAATTTTTACGGAGTGTCACCGCGCAAAATGGCATGGAGCGCTACGTCCACATAAGCGCCCTTGTTGTACAGCCGGCCGCGAAGCACGCCTTCCTTGCGCATGCCCGCTTTTTCCATCACGCGGCCGGAGGCGGGGTTGCTCGTTTCATACTGCGCCTCAATGCGGTTGAGACGCATCTCCTCAAAGCCAAAGCGGATCACCTCGCGCAGGGCTTCGGTCATCAGCCCCTGGTTCCAATACGCGCGCGAGAGCGAATACCCTATCTCGGCGGAGTTATTTTCCCTGTTCCACCACATGAACCCAATCGTGCCAATCAGACGGCCCGTGGCGGTCAGCTCAATGCCCCAGCTGGAAGGGTCGCTCTGGCGGTATTGCCTGAGAATGTAGCGAATGTATGCCCGGGAATCATGTATGGTCCGGTGCGTATCCCATAATACATGGCGGCTCACCTCAGGGTCACGGCTGTAGGCGAAGATATCCTGCGCGTCCGCCATGGTTATCCTGCGAAGCAGCAGGCGCTTTGTCGAAAGGGTCGGCAGGCGTGTAAAAAGTCCCTCGTAAAACAGGTTCAAAGCGTTGCCACACGTCCTTTCTGACGCTATCTCACGTCTGCGACTGCCGCCCGTCCGGCAGCACATATTCCGTCAGCCTTGGCTTGCTGTTATGTTCCGACACGCCCGCGACGAGCGCCCACACGCCCAAGCCGATAAGCAGTGTCAGGAGGAGGAGGAACGAGATATAGGCCTTTTTCATAGACGGTCTCCCCTCAAGCATAGTAGTAGACGCGTTAGACGCATTGATGGGATGCCCAACCATACTACTTCAAATTCAACCCTTCTATCGCGTTTTCCTGCAAGATTCTGCGCTTTTCGTCAGGAAGCAGCGCGCCCCAGCCCGGGTATTCGGGCGCGGCGCTTTCAAAGGCAAGGCCAAAGGCGATGGTATCGCCCGTGTTGCGCACCGCGCCGTCTTCAAAGCGTATGGCCGCTAAGGCAAGGCGGACGAGAGGTTCCAGCGGCGCTTGATCTGACACGCATATTGCGTAGTCGCAAACATCCAGCGTTTGCGCGAAGCGCTCGGCGGTCACCCGCAGCAGCAGCGCGCAGGGATGGGTGGGCACCGCGGCCCTGATCGTGCCCAGCATCGCGTTTTCCGGCACGCTGTCATACCGAACCTGCGTCATGACACGTCCGTCCGGCTCGTATAGGCACGCGCGTACGGTGATAGGGCCCGGCGCCGCTTCCTCGCACAGCAGGAACAGCTCCGCCTCAAACAGCGCGCCATAGGAAAAGCTCATGCTGGTCAGGCGCGCGCATGCGTGCAGGGGCCGCAGCGCGCTTTCAAGTGCCCGACAGGCGGGCCGTGGCGCGTCTCCGTCCAGCAGCGCGCCGCTATAGAGCGATACCGGCCACGTAAGCGCCTTCCCCACAAAGATGCCCGCCGCCTTTGCCACGCGTGCCCGCTCCGCCGCCTGCCGAAGGGTTTCGGCCTGAAGAAACCGCAGAAACCGCACGGCAAACCGCGGGTCTGCACACTCCGCGCCGGTCCATTCGCGCAGGGTGTTACGATCAGGCGCCCCCTCGGCGTTGTGCTTCCATAGGGGCGTATCCGGAGGCCAGTAACGCAATACGCCGGAGATGCCTTCCGGATCCCGCGAAAGCGCCGCGCACGCTACGGCGCATAAATTTCCATCCGTCACGGGCGCCCCGGCGAAAAGGCTTTCCGGCCCCCATACGGCGGGCGCGTGCCCGATAAGCGGATGCGCGCCGTCTTGCGCTTCCGCCAACGCCTGTAATACCCCGGCGCTCGCTTCATTTTCCAGTCCGTAGCCAACCAGCGACGGCCGGTGGCGCACGTGCCGAAGAACCGAAAGCGCCTCCCCGGCATCTGCCGGCAGCATAGGCAACAGCCAAAACCCTTCGCGGTCCAGCGTTTCGTAAAACGCGTCCGTTTGAAGGCCATACACCCGGAGGCAGTTGACCCGCGCCGTGCGAAGCCGCGCGAGCGCGGGGATGAGGGCGTCCTCTGGCAGTGGCGGCGCCTGGGGGGCGGACCAATCCGCGCCGACGAGGAATGGCCGCCGGCCAGTCCGCTCGTCCGCAAATCCGGTACGCAGCACGCGGTTGTCGCAAACCGTGCCGGCGCGCGTCACCGTCAGCCGGAGCAGTACAGGCTTGTTCGGCACGCCAACGCTCCACCGGCAGGGTACCGGTAAGATCATCTCGTGCCTGAGCGTGGTGCGCGCGGCATGAAGCTGCTCCGTCGCTTCCTGTATGCCGAGCGTCTCCTCGCCCCATAGGGCGGCGTAGCGAAATGTATACCGCCCCGGCACGTACGGCAGCACCGTGGGTTTCAGCGCGATCGTGCCATACCCGTCGCAGCCGAGGGGTTGCGCGTGCAAGTCGCATATTTTCAGCTGGCTTACGCCGCGCAGACAAAGTTCCCCGTCAATCCCCGCGCGCGCCTGGGGTGGCTGACCACAGGGCGGCTCGGGGTCGAACGCCAGCGCGAGCTCGCAGGCATCCCGCCCAGCCGCCTGCGCGGTGATCTCCGTCTCCCAGTCTCCGGCCGCAAATCGCGCCGTCGGCAGCCCGTCCACGCGCAGCCATCCGCGGCCGCGCACGCCCGAGGCGTGGAGAAAAACGCGCTCGGCCTTCAGATGAGCAAGGGAAACATGCCCCACAAGCGACCAGGACCGCAGGGAGATCCATTCGTTCGCGCGGCTGTTTACCCCTATGCCCGGGTTCACCGCCAGGCCGGAGGCTAAGAGGATGTCCAAAAGACGGCCGGGGAGCGCCGCGGGAAAAGTATACCCGGCGCCTTGCCATGTCAGGTCGGTCAGCGTAAAAGGCATAGTACCTCCGCGGCGGATCTTGTTCCGCGTGACTGGCTATAATTCCGTTTTTTTCGACAAAAAAAGGAGGGACATACGTCCCTCCTTTGGTTACGCCTCATCCTTTGGGCCGGTGTTCTGCGCGCCGCTGTTCTCTGGCGGCCTGCGCCGCCTTCTTGGCGTGGGCGTCGTGGGGTCTTCGTGGTCCGGTTCAACGGGCGGAGGCGCCACGGGCATGATGGGGCGCTGTGCTGCCGCGGGTGCTTGCGGAGGCCGCGCATAGGGGTTTTGCGGCGCGGGGACAACAGGCTTTGCCGTCTCTCCCGCCGGCGCGGCGGGCGTTTCGGGCGGCTTTGCGGCTGTGCCGTTCACGGGCTTTCCATCCACCTGCGCGCGCGGCAGGGGAGAGGTAACGTCCTGTATCTGTACGCCCGGCTGCCGCGGGGCAGCCTGCCCCTGCGGACGCATGTAGGGATTGGCGGCGGGCTTGGCCTGCGTTTCCTGTTTGGCTTGCGCGCCTGCTACCCCCGGCTTGGCCTGTGCCGCCGGCGCTCCCGGCTTTGCCGGCGCGCCGGGCGGTGTGGTCGGCGGAACGGGCCTGCGCACGGCGGGCTTCGCCCCGTTTTCACCTTGCTGTGCCTGCGCCCTGCGTTTTTCGTCTGCCAGGCGCTTTGCCTGCACCTGGGATTGCTTGCGCCGCGCCTTATTATAGACGGAGTACCCGTACAACCCGCCCGCGACAATCACCAGCAGCACCACCAGCGCCAACAGCAGGCCGGGCGGGGAGAAGCCGCTGTTTTCCGTGGGGAAGGCCGGGGCAGGCGGAAGAAGCGTCGCGTCCGGGTCCGATGTCGGCAGCAGGTCGCCGAACAACTCGCCAGGGGGGGG
>WRGP01000254.1 GCA_009787135.1 Bacillota bacterium
TGCCTACCTTCGTTCGCAGCCTTCCCTCAAAACTTTGACTGTACTTCTCTTCTTCCTTTTCTCCCTGTATCGTTTTCAAGGATCGAAACGCACATAAAACAACACGTCATTTGCAAACACCTTCTGCAAAAGCGCCTGATTAGAATATCACCAAACCATTTCGTTGTCAACCCTATTATGCACATTTTTTAAAATAAATTTTTGCTGTGGAAATTACATTTGCAGCCAACTTGGACAAGCTTCTCTACAACGCCGAGATTGCACGTGCCGAGTATCGACGGGACTTGGTGGATTTTCGCGAGGGCATCAGCCTGACGACAAAAGAGCGCGATGAACCAGGCGAGATCATCGCGCCACTACTGAAGAGGGCAATTGGTTCTCTCCCTTATGCTATTGAACGCTCTCGGCAGCTTTCATGAGCTCATCCATGCGAAAGTCTTCTGTAAAGAAGGCGTATCGAGGCGTCATGCCACCCTCGGCCTTTAGCATTATGGCCAACTCAACATCCTCCCGAGTATATAAATATATCTGACAGATGTGCTGCTTGCCATATTGTTGAGTATTCGTATCATATTCTCGCGTGAGCATAAACCCATTTTCTTTGGACTCATAATAATCTGGCATGGTCAACAAAATACTTTGGGCAACGCGATCATTGGGCGTAAACGACAGTATGAGCGAAATGCATTTGTCATTTTCCGTTTCATATAGTAGAGTTACTTCCGTAAAAGTACGTGTTAATTCCTCATATTCTTCAGGTGAGAGTGTTTCATATTCAGAACGCCCATAGTCACCTTCAAATATCCATTCAGGCTCTTTTCCGACAGGATGATCACTATCTCCCGTCAGGGTTATTGTAGTAGGTTCTGTCTGGCCGCCAAAGTCAGCGGGGAATTCTGTGGGCAGCCGTAGTTCAAGCCCACGAGCGGAGAGGTATTGTTTTAGTTCATCAATAGAAATATTCGCGGTTGCGATGGTACCAGAGAATTTTCCGTCAGGAGGGGAATAAGAACTAACTTTGACTCTGCTCCTATCAATCGCTTCATCTGCCACAGAAGCACCCATAAAGGGTAAAGCGGTCAGTGTAAGCACCACGGCTAGCGCTGCAGCAAATATAGATTTAGCAGGATTTTTTTTCATAAAAACCTCCGGTTGTCTTTGCTTTGAATAATACAATTTATAATCACATTGATCCTCAATACGCCTCCCGTATTTCCGTATTTTTATACCGCTTCATCCCGGTCCCCGCCGGAATCAACTTTCCGATAATCACATTCTCCTTGAGTCCCACGAGCGGATCGCTCTTGCCCTTGATGGCCGCCTCGGTCAGCACGCGCGTGGTTTCCTGGAACGAACAGGCGGACAGGAAGCTCTCCGTGGCCAGCGTGGCCTTGGTGATGCCCAGCAGCACGCGCTTCGCGACGGCCGGGCGGCCGCCCGCGAGGATCGTGTCCTCGTTTTCGCGCTCAAAGCGAAAGATATCCACGAGCGCGCCGGGGAGCAGGCTGGTGTCGCCGGCGTCCTCAATGCGGACCTTGCGCAGCATCTGCTTGACGATGACCTCAATGTGCTTGTCGGCGATATCAACGCCCTGCTGGCGGTAAACGGTAACGACTTCCTTGAGCAGGTATTCCTGCACGGCCTTGACGCCCAGAATGCGGAGCAGGTCGTGCGGGTTGATCGCGCCCTCGATAAGCTCGGCGCCGGCGACGACCTCGTCGCCCTCCTGCACCTTCAGGCGGCTTCCGTAGTTGATGGGGTAGGTTTTCACCTCGCCATCCTCGCCGGCGATGATGATCTCACGCTTTTTCTTCGTCTCGCCAATGCGCACCGTGCCGCTGATCTCCGACAGCGTGGCGTCGCGCTTGGGCTTGCGCGCCTCAAAGAGCTCTTCCACGCGGGGCAAGCCCTGCGTAATGTCCTCATCGGAAGCGACGCCGCCGGTGTGGAAGGTGCGCATGGTCAGCTGCGTGCCGGGCTCGCCGATAGACTGCGCCGCGATGACGCCAATGGCCTCGCCAATGTCTACCGGATCCCCGGTGGCCAGGTTCGCGCCATAGCACTTGGCGCACACGCCCGTTTCGTTGCGGCAGGTCAGCACGGACCGGATGGAGACGCTCTCGAGGGAGGAGGCGCCGATGCGCTCGGCGGCGTCATGGCCAATCATCTCATTGGCCGGGACGATAATCTCGCCCGTATCGGGATCGACGATATCCTCTGCCGCGTGCCGGCCGATGATGCGGTCCTCCATCTGCTCGATCTCTTCCTCATCCGGTTTGGCCCGGTTGACGACGATGCCGCGAACAGGCTCGCGGCGCGTCTCAAAGCAGTCGACCTCGCGGATGATGAGCTCCTGCGCGACCTCCACAAGGCGGCGGGTGAGGTACCCGGAGTCCGCCGTGCGTAGGGCCGTGTCCGCCAAAGACTTGCGCGATCCGTGCGTGGACTGGAAGAACTCCAAGACCGTCAGACCCTCTTTAAAGTTGGCGCGGATGGGCAGCTCGATAACCTTGCCGGAGGGGGAGGCCATCAGGCCGCGCATGCCCGCCAGCTGGGAAACCTGGCTGATGGAACCGCGGGCCGAGGAATCGGTCATCATGCGGACCGGGTTGAACTCGGAGAGGCCGGGCAGGATCATGCCGCGCAGATCATTGGTGGTGTTCTGCCAGATCTCCGTAACCTTTTTATACCGCTCGTCGTCGGAGAGGAGGCCGTCCCGGTAGGCCTGCTGGATGACGTTGACCTTTTTGTCCGCGTCGGCAAGCATTTCCTTCTTCTTCGCGGGCACGACAATGTCCGACACGGACACGGTCACCGCGCCGCGCGTGGAGTAGGTAAAGCCAAGGCGCTTGATGTTGTCGAGCACCTCGGCGGTCTTGGTGACGCCGTGCTTACGGTAGCATAGATCCACGATTCTGCCAAGCAGCTTCTTGGCGACCTTTTCGTCGATCTCCAGCGCGAAGGCCTGCTCCAGCGTGCCGCGGGGCTGAAAGCCGATGTCCTGCGGGATAGCTTCATTAAACAGCAAACGGCCCAGGGTCGTTTCAATGATGCGGTGGTACGCCTGCCCCTCGAATTCACGCTCAATGCGGACATGAATCTTAGACTGCAGCGCAAGGTAGTGCGCGTTATAAGCCATAAGCGCCTCGTCCATGGACGAGAAATATTTGCCCTCGCCAAGACCGCCTTCCCGCGCGACAGTGAGATAATAGCAGCCGATGACCATGTCCTGCGTGGGGCTGACCACGGGCTTGCCGTCTTGCGGCTTGAGAATGTTGTTGGCGGCAAGCATCAGGAAACGCGCTTCCGCCTGCGCCTCCATAGACAGCGGCACGTGCACGGCCATCTGGTCGCCGTCAAAGTCAGCGTTGTAGGCTGTGCAGACGAGCGGGTGGATTTTGAGCGCCTTGCCCTCCACGAGCACGGGCTCGAACGCCTGAATGCCCAGGCGGTGCAGGGTCGGCGCGCGGTTGAGCAACACGGGGTGCTCGCGGATGACGCCCTCCAGAATATCCCATACCTCGGGCTTTACGCGCTCGACCATGCGCTTGGCGCTCTTGACATTATGCGCGAAGCCGCCCGAGACGAGCTTCTCCATCACGAAGGGCTTGAACAGCTCAATGGCCATTTCCTTGGGCAGGCCGCACTGGTACAGCTTGAGTTCTGGCCCCACCACGATCACCGAGCGGCCCGAATAGTCCACGCGCTTGCCCAGCAGATTCTGGCGGAAGCGCCCCTGTTTGCCGCGCAGCAGATCGGACAGCGATTTGAGCGGGCGGTTGCCAGGGCCGGTCACCGCGCGGCCGCGGCGGCCATTGTCAATGAGCGCGTCAACCGCCTCTTGCAGCATGCGCTTTTCATTGCGGACGATAATATCAGGCGCGCCAAGCTCGAGCAGCCGCTTTAAGCGGTTGTTGCGGTTGATGACGCGGCGGTACAGGTCGTTTAAGTCGCTTGTGGCGAAACGGCCGCCGTCCAGCTGCACCATGGGGCGAAGCTCCGGCGGGATGACGGGGACAACGTCCAGAATCATCCATTCTGGCCGGTTGCCGCTCTGGCGGAACGCTTCCACGACCTCCAGGCGCTTGACGGCGCGCGCGCGCTTTTGCCCCTCGCTTTCGCGGCCGCGCTCTTTTTGAACCAATTCCTCAATTTCAGCGCGCAATTTGGCCGAGAGGTCTTCCAGGTCAATGGACATAAGCATCTGCTTAACCGCCTCGGCGCCCATGCCCACGCGGAAGCTGCCGTCTCCATACTTGGCGACGCATTCGCGGTATTTTTGGTCCGTAATGAGGTCGTACTTCTTAAATTCCTTGATATCGCCGGGATCCAGCACAATAAAAGAAGCGAAATATAGCACCTTTTCCAGCGAGCGGGGGGAGATGTCCAGCAGCATGCCCATGCGGGACGGGATACCCTTGAAATACCAAATGTGGCTCACGGGCGCCGCCAGCTGAATGTGGCCCATACGCTCACGCCGCACCTTGGCGCGCGTGACCTCCACGCCGCACTTGTCGCAGATAACGCCCTTGTAGCGCACGCGCTTGTATTTGCCGCAGTTGCATTCCCAGTCCTTCTGCGGGCCAAAGATGCGCTCGCAAAAAAGGCCGTCCTTTTCGGGTTTGAGCGTCCGGTAGTTGATGGTCTCCGGCTTTTGCACCTCGCCGCGCGACCAAGACAGAATTTTCTCCGGGGACGCCATGCCGATTTGGATGGAATCAAGGTTCGTAAGTTCAAACAATAGGGACACATCCTTCCTGCGAGGGTTGAGGGGAGGGGGGCACGGGGGAACGGGAGGGACGCCCGGGGGCGCCGCCCCCAGGACCCCTGCCAGGGGACTTTCCGTATT
Organism: Bacillota bacterium; assembly: GCA_009787135.1. Classification (GTDB taxonomy): domain Bacteria; phylum Bacillota; class Clostridia; order Christensenellales; family Aristaeellaceae; genus Avichristensenella. The sequence goes on from WRGP01000254.1 coordinate 4,850, forward strand.
CCGGTATTGCCGCGCCGCTCCGGCGGCGCTCTGTGCCGAAAGAAACCTCCGCCGTTTTTGATTCCGCCACAGGGGGGAAAAACGGCCCCGGTTCCCTGGACCCCTTTCGTTGCCTGAAGGCAAGGGTTAGGGGAAAAGAAATGGTTTCCCGCCGTGAGGCGAAAAAAGGGTTTTTCGGGGATACTTCCCCCTACGCGGGGGGCCAGGGAGTCATGCCCCCCGGCGTTCTCCCACGCCTACTCGTCAAAATCGTCGTCCAGGTCGATATCCTCAAGGTCTGGCACGTCGTCGACCTCAAAATCGTCCAAATCGTCCATCTCGAGATCGTCCTCAAGCGTAGCCGGCGGGAGGGTGGAGCCGGAGGTGAAATCATCCGCCTCAGCGCCGAGATCCGTTTCATCGTCGTCCGTTTCGCGGATGATGATCTCCTGCTTATCCTCAGCCAAGACTTTAATATCCAACGCCAGGGACTGGAGCTCCTTGATGAGCACCTTGAAGCTCTCGGGCACGCCGGGCTCGGGAATGTTCTTCCCCTTGACAATGGCCTCGTACGTCTTGACGCGGCCCACAACATCGTCGGATTTAACGGTGAGTATCTCCTGCAGCGTGTTGGCCGCGCCGTAGGCTTCCAGCGCCCAGACCTCCATCTCGCCAAAGCGCTGGCCGCCGAACTGCGCCTTGCCGCCCAGCGGCTGCTGGGTGACGAGCGAGTAGGGGCCGGTGGAGCGCGCGTGAATCTTATCGTCCACCAGATGCGAGAGCTTCATGATATACATGTAGCCGACGGTGACCTCGTTTTCAAAGGCGTCGCCGGTTCGGCCGTCATACAGCACGGTTTTCCCGGTATCCGAAAGGCCCGCGCGCTTCAGGCACTCGACAATGTCCTCCTCGCGCGCGCCGTCAAAGACGGGCGTGGACACATGCCAGCCCAGCATTTTGGCGGCCAGCCCCAAGTGAACCTCGAGCACCTGGCCGATGTTCATGCGGCTGGGCACGCCCAAGGGGTTGAGCACAATTTGAAGCGGCGTGCCGTCTGGCAGGAAGGGCATGTCCTCCTCGCGCATGATGCGCGAGATAACGCCCTTGTTGCCGTGGCGGCCGGCCATCTTATCGCCGACGGAGATCTTGCGCTTTTGCGCGATATACACGCGCACCATCTCGTTGACGCCGGGCGACAATTCGTCGCGCCGCTCGCGGGTGAATACCTTAACGTCCACGACGATACCGCCCTCGCCGTGCGGAACCTTCAGCGATGTATCGCGCACCTCGCGCGCCTTTTCACCGAAGATGGCGCGCAGCAGGCGCTCCTCGGCGGTCAGTTCGGTCTCGCCCTTTGGGGTCACCTTGCCGACTAAGATATCGCCCGCGCGGACCTCCGCGCCGATGCGGACCACGCCGTTTTCATCCAGATCCTTGAGCGCGTCGTCGCCGACATTGGGGATGTCGCGGGTAATCTCCTCCGGCCCCAGCTTTGTATCGCGCGCCTCGGATTCGTATTCCTCGATGTGAATGGAGGTGTATATGTCGTCCTTCACCAGCTTTTCGCTGATGAGAATGGCGTCCTCATAATTATACCCTTCCCAGGTCATGAAGCCCATGAGGATGTTGCGGCCCAGGCCGATCTCGCCCTTTTCCGTGGACGGGCCGTCCGCGATGACCTGGCCTGCCTGAACATGATCGCCGGTGCTGACGATCGGCCGCTGGTTGATGCAGGTGCCCTGGTTCGAACGGGCGAACTTGCGGAGGGTATACAGGTGCGTCTTGCCGCTCTCGCCGCGTATCTCAATCTCGCGGGACGAGACCTTGACCACCGCGCCGGCCTCCTGCGCGATGACGACGACGCCGGAATCGCGCGCGGCCTTGAGTTCCATACCGGTGCCCACGATGGGCGCCTCGGGAACGAGCAACGGCACGGCCTGGCGCTGCATGTTGGAACCCATCAGCGCGCGGTTGGCGTCGTCATTTTCCAAGAAGGGGATCATGGCCGTGGCCACGGATACGACCTGCTTGGGGGAAACGTCGATGTAATCGACCTTGCCGCGCGAGATCTCGGTGAAATCCTCCACGATGCGCACATTCACGCGCTCGTTGACAAAGCTGCCGTCTGACGCCAGGGGCTCGTTTGCCTGGGCGATGACGTATTTGTCCTCCTCATCCGCCGTCAGGTACACGATCTCGTTGGTGACGCAGCCGGTTTTGGGGTCCACCTTGCGGTAGGGCGCTTCAATAAATCCGTACTCGTTGATGCGCGCGTAGGTGGCCAGCGAGCCGATCAGGCCGATGTTGGGGCCCTCAGGCGTCTCAATGGGGCAGATGCGCGAATAGTGAGAGTAATGCACGTCGCGTACGTCAAAGGACGCGCGGTCGCGGTTAAGGCCGCCGGGGCCCAGGGCCGAAAGGCGGCGCTTGTGCGTGAGCTCGGCCAGCGGGTTGGGCTGGTCCATGAACTGCGAGAGCTGCGAGGAGCCGAAGAATTCCTTGATCGCCGCGGACACGGGGCGGATGTTGATCAGCTCCTGCGGCCGTACGTCGTTAGCGTCCTGAATCGCCATGCGCTCTTTGACCACGCGCTCGAGCCTTGAAAGGCCGATGCGGATCTGATTTTGCAGCAGCTCGCCCACGGAGCGAAGGCGGCGATTGCCGAGGTGGTCGATATCGTCCGTATGGCCAATGCCGTAGGGCAGGCCGATAAGGTATGAAATCGAGGCCACAACATCGTCAATGAGGATATGCTTGGGGATCAGATGCACCAGATTTTCCCGGAGGACCTGCGCGAGGTTCGCTTCAGGCACCTGCGCGAGGATCTCCCGCAGGGTGGGAAGGTGTACGTTTTCGTTGATGCCGACAGTGGCGGGATCAAAGGGGAGCCACGCGGCGGCATCCACGAAGTTGTTGCCAATGACCTTTACCTCGCGGCCGTCGATCTCCAGGCGGATCATGTTGATGCCCGCGTTTTGGATCTTCACGGCCATATCCGGGAAGATCGTCGCGCCGGCCTTGACGAACAGTTCGCCAGACTCGGGATCGATAATATCGCCCGCGGCGCGAAAGCCCGCCACGCGCGTGGCCAGGGACAGCTTTTTATTGAACTTATAGCGCCCCACGCGCATCAAATCGTAGCGCTTGGGGTCAAAGAACAGCGAGCGCAGCAGGGAGGAAGCCGAATCAACGGTCGGCGGCTCGCCGGGGCGCAGGCGGCGGTATATTTCCAAAAGGCCGTCCTCGCGGGATTTGGCGTCGTCGCGCTCAATGGTGGCGCTCAGGCGCTCATCCTCGCCAAGGAGCTGGATGAGCTCCGCGTCCGTACCGTACCCTAAAGCGCGCAGCAGCACGGTGATAGGCAGTTTGCGCGCGCGGTCTATTCTAACCCACATGACGTCATTGGAGTCTGTTTCGTACTCAAGCCAGGCGCCGCGGTTGGGGATGATCGTGGTGGAATGCAGCATCTTGCCGGCCTTGTCGCGCTCAGACCCGTAATAGACGCCGGGGGAGCGGACGAGCTGGCTGACGATGACGCGCTCGGCGCCGTTGATAATGAACGTACCGTTATCCGTCATCAGGGGGAAATCCCCCATAAAAACATCGCTTTCTTTGATTTCGCCCGTTTCTTTGTTTTTAAGGCGGACGAACACCTTCAGAGAAGCGGCGTAGGTCATGTCGCGTTCCTTGCATTTTTCCACGGAGTTCTTCGGTTCGCTGTCGAGCGAGTAATCGACAAACTCCAACACAAGATTTTCACTGTAGTCGGTAATCGGAGAAATGTCGTTTAAGACTTCCCGCAAATCCTCTTCCAGAAAACGGCGGTATGAATTTTTCTGCACTTCGATGAGATCTGGCATGTTCAGAACCTCTTCGATTTTGGAGAAACTCACGCGTTTGCGGAGAGGACCCAGGTGTACCTCGTGCACCACGACTTCCATCACCCCACATTCCAAACAATTCCATGAGCATAGCGCGCAACAGCCCTACCCAAGATTTTGAATCAAATCTTAGGGCTATAGTCATACTGATGCAAGTTAGCAGTATATCGCATCTATGCAACCCTGTCAACGGTTATTTTATGGGCGCCGCAAATTTTATGGGCGATTTTATGGGCGAGGGGCAGGGATTGGGACAAAGCGCGAATCGGCCGCAAACCGATCCCCGCGCGCGGAGACCGCCTGCGGCCGCCCGCGCTGTGCGGCGCACGGCCTGTGTTGTGGGTCCGCATAATGCGGGGACGGCCTGTAGCCGTCACTTGCGCGCCCGTTAGTTAGTACATCTTTACAATCTCGACGTTCTGGAAATACCGCAGGACGATTTCCTGAGCCGGCATGCCGCCGTCCGCCAGCGCGTACGCGCCCCACTGGCTCATGCCCACGCCGTGGCCAAAGCCTTTGCCGGCCATCGCTACCTTGCCGTTTTCCAGCTTGATATCGGTCAGCAGCGTGGAGCGCATCCGCACACTGCCAATGGCGATGCGAAAATCGGGGGCGTTCACCTTTTGGTTGCCCAGCTTGAGGGTAACGGCGCGCCCTGACTCCCCCACGTCGCCAACCGCGGCCACGTCGAGTGTGCTGATGGTATAGCCCGCGGTTTTCGCGGCGGCGATGACCTCGTCGGCGGAGAAGGTGGCGGTCCACGCGGCGGCGTCCGGCGCGGCGGAGTCGTTCTCATGCCCGTCCGCGACACGGGTGTAGTTCGGCTCGCCTTCTTTCCAGTTCAAGCCCTCCCTGGCGTGTTCCGTCTTGCCGCCGGAGTGCGCGTGGAACCACGCGTAAGGCAGCTCGGCGTTGGAGGAAAGCACAAGGCCGCGGGTCTCCTCCACCGCCTTACGGATACGGTCGTTCACGGAAGCGGCGTCATAGGCCTGCGCCTCCTCGACATCCGTAGAGATATCCGCGCCCTGGTAAGCAGACTCTTTTTCCGTCATAAACTTGAGGACAAAGGTACGGGCAAGAATGGCCTGCGCCTTGAGCGCTTCCATGGGCCAGTCATTTTTCATCTCCCCCGCGAGCACGCCGCAGAGGTATTCCTCCAGCGTCATTTTCTCTACGCTTTCCTTCTCCACGACATAGACTTCCAGCACGGGGACACCGTCCTCAAACGTATCGATCTTATCGGGCATGGGCGGCAGGTTCCCACTCCCGGGATTGGCCGCGCGGGCGCAGCCTGTGACGGCCGCCGCGAGCAGCAGGCAGGCAAGAACAAGGCGCAATTGTTTGGACATGAAAGATGCCTCCAACCATTTTTGTTTTAGGTTTTACAAAAGATTCAAAAATATGTACGCGGAAAACGACAAATTATTGAAAGAAGAACATTGCAAATTGTTTCCAATTGAATTATGATCATAAACAAAGAGAAAAGCATAGTCGTCAAAGGAGAGGTGGTTCATGCGGGAAGTTGCGGCAGAGGCGGTCGCCTGCGAGGTGGAGCGCCTGTTTTTACATGCCAGCTACGCGATTGGCGAGGATGTGGAGGCCGCGGTGCGAAGCGGCTTGGAACGGGAGACATCTCCGGCGGGCTGTGCGGCGCTTCGGCAGATTGCGGAGAACTACCGCATCGCGCGGGAGGAGCGGGTGGCCATATGCCAGGACACAGGCATGGCCGTGGTGTTCGCCGACGTTGGGCAGGACGTGCATATTGTGAGCGGCGGCTTTGAGGATGCCGTAAACGAAGGCGTGCGCCGCGCGTATACGGGCGGGTATTTGCGAAAGTCCGTGGTGGCGGAGCCGCTGTTTGACAGAGTGAATACGAAGGATAACACCCCCGCGGTGCTGCATGCGCGCATCGTGCCGGGGGACAAGCTTCGCCTGCTGGTGGTGCCCAAGGGCTTTGGAAGCGAGAACATGAGCCGCGTGAAGATGCTGACGCCGGCAGACGGCGTGGAGGGCGTGAAACGGTTTGTTATCGAGACCGTGACGGAGGCGGGGCCTAACCCTTGCCCGCCCGTGATTGTGGGCGTGGGCATCGGCGGCACGATGGAAATGGCCGCGCTCATGGCCAAGCGGCAGACGGCCCGGCCGGTGGGCAGCCGCCACGCGGACGCGCGGTACGCCGGCCTGGAGGAGGAGATGCTCGCGGCCGTCAACCGCTCGGGCGTGGGCCCGGCAGGCACGGGCGGGCGGGTGACCGCGCTGGCGGTGCATGCGGAGTATTATCCCACGCACATCGCGGGTCTGCCCGTGGCGGTGAACGTATGCTGCCACGCGGCGCGGCACGCGGAAGGGGTGCTGTGATTATGAAAAAGTTGACGCTGCCGCTCTCGAAGGAAGCGGCGCTGTCGCTCAGGGCCGGGGATACGGTGCTGTTGACGGGCGCGGTGTATACGGGGCGCGACGCGGCGCACAAGCGGCTGGTGGCTTTGCTGGAGGCAGGAAGGCCGCTTCCCTTTGAAATCGCGGGAGAGACGATCTATTACGTGGGGCCCGCCCCGGCCCGGCCTGGCGGCGTGGTGGGTCCGGCGGGGCCGACGACCAGCTGCCGCATGGACGCGTACACGCCGCCGCTATTGAGCATGGGCCTTCGCGCGATGATCGGCAAGGGGAGTAGGTCCCGGGCGGTGATCGACGCGATGAAGGCGGCGGGGGCCGTATACTTTGGCGCGACGGGTGGCGCGGCGGCGCTCATCGCCAGGGCGGTGAAGAAGGCGGAGGTAATCTGCTATGAAGATTTGGGCGCGGAGGCTGTGCACCGCTTTGCGGTGGAGGACTTTCCCGCGGTGGTGTTAATCGACACGCTGGGAAACAACCTCTACGAAACAGGCCCGGCGGCATACCGCGCTGAGGAATAGACGAAAGCTTGGAGGAAGGTTTTCATGGATAAAAAAACACTGGTCATTGGGGTGATTGGCGCGGATGTACACGCGGTAGGCATCCAGATTCTCGCGTACGCGTTTGCGGAAGCGGGCTTTGAGGTGATCAACCTGGGCGTCATGGTGTCACAGGAGGAGTATATTGAGGCCGCCATCGAATCCGCGGCGGACGCGATTGTCGTCTCGTCGCTCTACGGGCACGGGGAGCTGGACTGCCGGGGGCTGCGTGAAAAGTGCGACGAGGCGGGCCTCACGAATATTTTGCTCTATGTGGGCGGGAATATCGTGGTGGGCAAGCAGCCCTTTGAAGAGGTGGAGAAGCGCTTCCGCGCGATGGGCTTTAGCCGCGTATTCGGCCCCGGCACGCCGCCCGAGGCGGCCATCGCCGCGCTGAAAGAAGACCTGTACGGTGCGCGGCCATGAAATCCGTGCTGCTCATTGACTTTGGCTCCACCTATACGAAGGCGACCGCGGTGGACATGGACGACGCGCGGATTATAGGCACGGCCAGCAGCTATACCACCGCGGAAACGGATATCGGCGAGGGGTTGGACAGGGCCCTGGGAACACTTTTTGAAAAGACGGGGCCGCTTGCGTTTGCCGAGCGGTATGCCTGCTCCAGCGCCGCGGGCGGCCTGCGCATGATCGCCTGCGGGCTGGTGCCATCGCTGACGGTGGAGGCGGCGCGGCGGGCGGCGCTTGGCGCCGGGGCAAAGATAGCCCGGGTATACAGCTATGAACTGATGCGGGAGGACACGGAAGAGATCGCCTCCCTATCGCCCGATATTCTTTTGCTGACGGGCGGCACGGATGGCGGCAACCGCGCGAACATCGTTCAAAACGCGGAGGCGCTCGCTGGCGTGCCGGGGGATTTTCCCATTGTCATCGCGGGCAACCGAGCCGCGGCGGCGGAGTGCAAGCGCTTGCTGGAAAACAGCGGGCACGAGGCGATCGTGTGCGCGAACGTGATGCCTGTGTTCAACCGGCTGAACATAGCGCCTGTACGGGAGGTCATTCGCGGGCTGTTCCTCAGGCGCATCGTGCGCGCGAAAGGGCTTTCGCGCCAGCAGGGGCTGGTGGACGGGATTTTGATGCCCACCCCCGCGGCGGTTCTGGCCGCGCTGGAGCTGCTTTCAAAAGGCGTCGGCGGCGCGCGCGGCCTGGGCGATCTTGTGGCGGTGGACCTGGGGGGCGCGACGACGGACGTATACTCCATTGCCGACGGGCTGCCAAGCGGGGCGTCCACGATGCTGAAGGGACTGCCGGAGCCGCACGCCAAGCGTACGGTGGAAGGCGATATCGGCATGCGGTACAGTGCGGCGGGCGTGGCGGAGGCGGCCGGCATGGCGAAACTTTGCGGGCTGTCGGGGCTTCCGGCGGGGGAGATCGAAGGGCTGTTGGCCCTCTTTCGAGAGAAGCCCGGCGTGCTTCCCGGGGCGAACGAATCGCTTGCGCGGCTGGATACGGCGCTGGCTTCGGCGGCCATGGAGATTGGGCTCATCCGGCACGCGGGCACGCTGGAGAGGGTGTACACGCCCGCGGGCATGACGTACGTGCAGACGGGCAAGGACCTGACCCGCGTCGGGACGCTGCTGCTGACCGGGGGCAGCCTGGTCCATGGCGGCAGCGCGGACAGGATAGCGCGATACGCGCTGGAGAGCGGGGACGAGCCGTCGTCGCTCAAGCCGCGCGAGGCTCGCGTGGTGCTGGACAGGCAATATATTGTAGCGGCGATGGGCCTTCTGGGCGAATACTACCCACAGGCTGCGTTTGCGATGATGCAACGGTCATTTCAAGTGGCATAACGCTGTAAAGGAGCATGACCATGGAACTGAAAAACAAGCGGATGGAGGAAGGCGCCTTTATGGCACGGCGCGCGGCGGTGCTTGCCGGGTGGCCGACCGGCGCGCAGGTGGATTTGGACGAGGCGATCGCCTATCAGAAGGCGATTCCCATGAAAAAGCGCTTTGACGTTACGCTGCGGGACGCGGCCGCGCGGCAGGCGACGCTTGTGCAGCCGCGCGCGGGCGTGCCGCTGATTGACAGGCACATCGAGCTGCTGCGCCATTTGGAAACAGAAGGGGAAGCGGACCTGCTGCCCACGACGATTGACAGCTATACCCGCCTGAACCGCTATGAGGAGGCGGAGCACGGCATCAAGGAGAGCATCGCGCAAAGCAAGGCAATGCTCAACGGCTTTCCGGCCGTGAACCATGGCGTAATAGGCTGCCGCCGGGTGACGGAGGCGGTGGAATCCCCCGTGCAGGTGCGGCATGGGACGCCCGACGCGCGGCTGCTGGCGGAAATCACCCTGGCGGGCGGCTTCACGAGCTTTGAGGGTGGTGGCATTTCCTATAATATACCGTATGTGAAAAACGTGCCGATGGACAAGACGCTTGCGGACTGGCAGTACGTGGACCGGCTGACGGGCTATTATGAGGAGAACGGCGTCTCCATCAACCGCGAACCGTTCGGCCCGCTGACAGGCACGCTGGTTCCCCCGTGCGTGTCGCACGCGGTGGCGGTCATTGAGGCGCTGCTGGCGGCCGAGCAGGGGGTGCGCGGCGTTACCGTGGGGTACGGGCAGTGCGGCAACCTCACGCAGGACGTGGCCGCGGTTCGCGCGCTGGAAAAGCTCACACGAGAGTATTTGGCGCGCTTTGGGTATGACTGCGAGGTCACGACCGTGCTGCACCAGTGGATGGGCGGCTTTCCGCAGGATGAATCGAAGGCGTTTGCCGTCATTTCCTGGGGGAGCGCCGCGGCGGCGCTGGCCAGGGTGACGAAGGTGATCGTCAAGACGCCGCATGAGGCGATGGGCGTGCCGACCAAGGAGGCCAACGCGCAGGGGCTTAGATGCACAAAGCAGATGATTTCGATGCTGGCCGACCAGCAGTTCTCCGGCGGCAGGGCGCTTGAGGAGGAAATCGCCATCATTTGCGAGGAAACCCGCTGCATCCTGGAAAAAACCCTGGCGCTGGGCGACGGCGATCTGGCCGTGGGCACGGTACGCGCCTTTCAGGCGGGCGTGCTGGATATCCCCTTCGCCCCCAGCCGCGTCAACGCGGGCAAAATTTTGCCCGCAAGGGATAACCAAGGGGCTGTGCGGTTGCTGGACACGGCGAACCTGCCGTTCTCGGAATCGTTGAAGGCGTTCCATAGGGAGAAAATCGCCGAGCGCGCCAAGGCGGAAAAGCGGGACGTGAGCTTTCAGATGGTAATTGACGATATTTACGCCATCAGCAAGGGGCGGCTGGTGGGAAGGCCGAGGTGAATACAATATGGGCGCTATCAGCAAGAATTGGTGGAAGAGCCACGGCGTGATCATGAATTTGCTGTATTTGCGAGGCATGGGAAAGTTATAACGCATTATTGAAGGGGGTCTGACGGATGAAAATCACGCGTTTACTCTGCGCGAAGGGAACCACGGGCTTTTTCTTTGACGACCAAAAGGCGATCAAGGCCGGCGCCGTAGCGGATGGCGCGACGTACCGGGGCGCGCCGCGGACGCCGGGGTTTTCCGCGGTGCGGCAGGCGGGCGAGGCGGTGTCTGTGCTGCTGGTGCTGGAAAATGGGGAAATCGGCTGGGGGGACTGCGCGGCGGTGCAGTATTCCGGCGCGGGCGGGCGCGATCCGCTTTTTCTGGCGGAGGCGTTCATCCCGGTGATTGAAAAATATGTGGCGCCCGTGCTGACCGGCGAGGAGGCGGAGGGGTTCCGCCGCCTGTGCGTGAAGCTGGAGGACATCCGTGTGGACGGGAAGCCGCTGCATACCGCCATCCGCTACGGCGTCTCCCAGGCGATTTTGGACGCGGTAGCCAAGGCGTCCAGGCTCAACATGTGCGACGTGGCGGCGCGGGAGTACGGCACGCGGGTAGCGGAGGAAATGATCCCCATCTTCACGCAGTCGGGCGACAGCCGCTATGAAAATGTGGACAAGATGATCATGAAAGGCGCGCAGGTGCTGCCCCACGGGCTCATCAACAATATGGAAGAAAAGCTGGGCGCGGACGGCGGGCTGCTGCTCGGCTATGTGGCGTGGCTGCGGGAGCGTATTTTGCAGCTACGGGTGGACGAACAGTACGCGCCTGTGCTGCACATCGACTGCTACGGCACGATTGGGCAGGCGTTTGGCAATGAAAACTATGGCGCGATGGCGGACTACCTGCAAACGCTGGAGGCGGCGGCCAAGCCGTTTATCCTCCGCATCGAAGGGCCGATGGATTCTGGCAGCCGAGACCGGCAGATGAAGGATTTGGCCGCGCTGACCGCGATGCTGGACAGCCGGGGCATCAACGTGGAACTGGTGGCCGACGAGTGGTGCAACACGTTTGAGGACGTGAAATACTTTGCGGACAACCGCGCTGGGCACATGATCCAGATCAAGACGCCGGATCTCGGCTCGGTGCACAACACGGCGGAGGCGGTTCTGTATTGCAAGGCCAAGGGCATCGGCGCGTATCAGGGCGGAACGTGTAATGAAACGGACCGCTCCGCGCAGGTTTGCGTGCATATCGCGCTGGCCACGCAGCCCGCGCAGATACTGGCCAAGCCCGGCATGGGCGTGGATGAGGGGTATATGGTTGTGTATAATGAACTGCGGCGCGCGCTGGCGCTGCGCAAAGCGGGGATTGGGGTATAATGTTTTGAGGCTGGAACGGAATTGTGCGGGGCTGGAGAGGAGTTTTCTGGATGGCGCAAGAGGAATTTAGAATTTTATCCACCACGGCTATTTTAGGCTACGGGTTCCCCATGGCCTCCTTTGAGGCGGGCATGGCCCGCAAGCCGCACCTGATCGCGGCGGACGCGGGCTCCAGCGATCCGGGGCCGTATTATTTGGGCGCGGGCGTGAGCTTTACGGACCGGGGCGCGGTGAAGCGCGACCTTGAGATCATGCTGAGCGCGGCGGTGGAGCACGGCATTCCCGTGGTGATCGGCACGGCGGGCGGCAGCGGCGCGAACGCGCACGTGAATTGGTGCCGAGAGATCGTGGAGGAGATTGCCCGCGAGGGGAACCTGCACTTCAAAATGGCCGTGATCCGCGCGGAAATTCCCAAGGAGACGGTGCGAAAGGCGCTGCGCGGCGGCAAGGTGACGCCGCTGCACCCCGCGCCGCCGCTGACAGAGGAAAACCTGGATGAAACGGTATGCATTGTTGGGCAGATGGGCGTTGAACCCGTCATCAAGGCGCTGGATCAAGGCGCGCAGGTGGTGGTGGCCGGGCGCGCGTACGACCCTGTGTGCTTTGCGGCCGCGGCCATGCGCGCGGGGTATGACCAGGGGCTGGCGACACACCTTGGCAAGATTCTCGAATGCGCGTCCATCGCCGCCGTGCCCGGCAGCGGCTCGGACTGCATGTTTGGATACCTTGGGAAGGACTATTTCCGGCTGGAGCCGCTAAGCCCGGCGCGCAGGTGCACGACGGCCTCCGTCGCGGCGCACACGCTCTATGAGAAGACGAACCCCTACGTATTGCCGGGCCCCGGCGGGTCGCTGGATTTGACGGAGACGAAATTTGAGCAGGAAACGGAGCGCATCGCCCGCGTGTCGGGCAGCAAATTTGTCCCTGCCCGGCGGTATACGGTCAAGCTGGAAGGCGCGAGACGGATCGGGTATCGGACGGTATCCATCGCGGGCACGCGGGACCCTGTGATGATGCGGGAGATAGACGCCGTCACGCGGGGGGTGCGCGAGCGCGTGGCGGATAACTTCAAGGGCGCGGCGTTTGAGTATACGCTTCATTTCATTCTCTATGGCCGGGACGGCGTGATGGGCAGCCTGGAGCCCACGCCCGTGATAGACGGGCATGAGCTGGGCATTGTCATTGAGGCGGTGGCGGATACGCAGGCGCACGCGGACACCATCTGCGCCTTCGCGCGCTCCACGATGCTGCACTATGGGTATGAGGGCCGCCGGGCCACGGCGGGGAATTTGGCGTTTCCCTATTCGCCCAGCGACTTTCACGCGGGGGAAGTGTTTGTGTTCAGCGTGTATCATCTTTTGGAAGTGGAAGATCCTTGCGCGCTGTTCCCGGCGGAGCATGCGGAGATATGAGCATGAAAAGGAAATGGGTATCGGGCCTGGCGATGGGGGTTGGATTGGCAATTCAAGCGGAATGAGGGGGTGTACTCACATGAACGTAAACCTTAAGGATATCGCGGGCATTATCCGCAGCAAGAACTCTGGGCCGTATGAGCTGACGCTGGATATACTGTTTTCCACGCGGGAATGGTACGAACGCGTGCGGGACGCGAAGGCCATCCATGAGGGCGTGGTGTGTGCGCTCTACAAAATTCCGCCGGAGAAGATCATCAACATCGTCCACTTTGAGCCTGCGGACGCGATCAAGATTACCATCGCGCGGCCCCTGTGCTCGGGGGACCCGGGCGAGACGGATGTGTATGGCGCGCAGCAGCACGCGCCTTTGCTGAACCTGGCGATAGAGTGTTGAGGGTGGAGCGGCCCGCGCGGCGGGGCATAGAAAAGACGTATAGAAAAGTTGGCCATACATGCCGGCAATGAGCGTCTTGCGGGGGCTCATCATAACCCTGTATCCTGGTAAGACGTACGCATAAGGAGGTTCAGCCATGCCCGTCATCGGACGCCCCACCTTGGACGACCACTGTCTGTACAGCGTATATTTCGCGCCCCGTGGGGCGGCGCGCATGATGGAGATGGGGATGCAGATCAGCCAGCGCCACCTGAGCCCCTTTGACCGCCTGATCGGAGCGGTTGGCGAGGCGGGATCTGGCAAGAGCATCTTGCTTCGCGGCATGTTCCCGGGGTTGGAGCTGTCCAACGACGACAACGGGGTAAACGTACGCCCGCTGCCCATTTTGGACATCGGCGGCGGCGGGTTTTATGAGCCGCACACCTATCATATTGACATGCGGTTTGAAATGGCGTTTACACAGACGCACGTGCTGGCGCAAGCGGTGCGGGAGGCGCTCCGCCTTGGCCGGCGGGTCGTGGTGGAACACTTTGAACTTTTATATCCGCATATCGATATGAACGCGGAACTGCTCATCGGCGTGGGGGAGGATATCATCGTGACGCGGCCGACGATCTTTGGCCCGGAACCGCGGGATCTGGCCGAGATCACGCATCGGTCCATCCGCTACCGGCGCATGGCGCACACGGCGGAGGATCTGGCGGAAAGATATCTGTGGGAGCCGTGCCACGGGGAATATGAGCACTCGGATGTGCGGCACGGGTTCGTGCTAAAGTTTGAACAGTGCCCTGAAGTGAACCTTGAGCAGATGGAGGAATGGGTGCTGCAGCAGATCGCGCGCGATTTGCCCGTGTGCTATGTGGACGACGGCCATATCCGTTTTGGGGAAAAGCTGCACCGGTGCACCGGGCCGCGGATGCATGTCAAGTCCACGGGGGAGATTGAAAATTTCCGCATGCTGCATGAGTATAAGTTTGATCCCATGGATAACAAATATTTGATGGTAGGGCTTGTGGGAGAGCCCATCGCGGATATGCGCGACCTGAATAAGATTACCTAATTTTTACATTCTGAATTCATATATATAGTATTGACATGGCGCAAGCACCTCAATATAATGGGGAAGCTCATGAGCGGGAAGGGATGTTTTGCATGATCGCCAGCATAGTCAAGCGTGACGGCCGCAAGGTGCCGTTTGCCCTTGAAAAGATTGAAGAGGCCGTGTGCAAAGCCTTTAAGGCGTCTGGAAGCGCCAAGGGCATGGACACGGCCCATGAAATCGCGGCGCAGGTGGTCATGGCGCTAGACCGGGACGAGAACATTGACGTGCCGACGGTGGAGCAGGTGCAGGACGTTGTGGAGCAGGTGCTGATCCGCAACGGCTTCGTGCGCACGGCCAAAACGTACATCCTCTACCGCGCGGAGCGCAGCCGTATCCGTGAGCGGAAGGGCCGGCTGATGAAAACCTTCCGGGATATCACCTTCATGGACGCGCACGACTGCGACATCAAGCGGGAGAACGCGAACATCAACGGCGACACGCCCATGGGCATCATGCTTAAATACGGCTCGGAGAGCGCCAAGCAATTTTACGACATGTATGTCCTAAACCCCAAACACGCGCGGGCGCACCGTGAAGGGGACATCCACATCCATGACCTTGAGTTTCTCACGCTGACGACCACGTGCTGTCAGATTGATCTGCTCAAACTTTTCAAAGGCGGGTTTTGCACCGGGGACGGCTCGCTGCGCGAACCTCAAAACATTGCCTCCTACGCGGCGCTGTGCTGCATTGCCATACAGTCCAACCAGAATGACCAGCATGGCGGCCAGTCCATTGTCAATTTTGATTATGGGCTGGCGCCTGGCGTGGCCAAGACGTTTGTAAAGAGCTACCGAGAGAACCTGTCCCACGCGCTGGAGCTGCTCTCGGACGTACCCGAGCCGGAAGAAACGGCAAAGCGGCTGATCGAAACCGTGCAGCGGGAGACGGGCATGCTGCCCACGCTGGAGGAGGCGCCCGCGTTTACGCAGGCCATGCTGCCGCATCTGACGGCGCTCTCCGGCGAGGCTGTCGCCAAGCGCACGCTGGAGTTTACACAGCGCACGGCCATCCGCGCGACGGACCACGCGACGTACAAGGCCATGGTGGCGCTCATCCACAACCTCAATACCATGCACTCGCGCGCTGGCGCGCAGATTCCGTTTTCATCCATCAATTACGGCATGGACACCTCGGCGGAGGGCCGCATGGTGATCAAAAACCTGCTGCTGGCCACGGAGGCGGGCATGGGGCGCGGGGAAACGCCCATCTTTCCGATCCAGATTTTTCGGGTCAAGGAAGGCGTCAATTACAATCCGGAGGATCCTAACTATGACCTGTTCCGCATGGCGATCCGCACGTCGGCCAAGCGGCTGTTCCCTAACTTCAGCTTCCTGGACGCGCCGTTCAACGCGCAGTATTATAAGGGCACGCCGGAAACGGAAATCGCGTACATGGGCTGCCGCACGCGCGTCATTGGCAACGTCTTTGATCCCACGCAGGAGATAGCCAACGGGCGCGGGAATCTTTCGTTCACCTCGGTAAACCTGCCGCGCATCGCCGTCAAGGCCAACGGCAGCGTGCAGTTCTTCTTTGAGGAGCTGGACAGGCAAATGGACCTGGTGTTTGAGCAGCTGGACGAGCGGTTTATGATCCAGGCGCACAAGAAGGTATACAACTACCCGTTTCTGATGGGCGAGGGCGTGTGGCTGGGCAGCGAAAAGCTCGCGTGGGAGGATGAGGTTGGCGAGGTGCTCAAGCACGGAACGCTGACCGTGGGGTTCATCGGCCTGGCGGAGACGCTTAAGAGCCTTACCGGCAAACACCACGGCGAGAGCGAAGCTTCGCAAAACCTTGGCCTGGAGATCATCGGCCATATGCGCGCGCGGTGCGACGAGCGGAGCGCGGCAAAGCGGATGAACTATACGCTCATCGCCACGCCCGCGGAGGGGCTGTCCGGCCGCTTTGTGCGCATGGACCGCGAGAAGTACGGCAGCATCGCGGGCGTGACCGACCGTGAATATTATACGAATAGCTTCCATGTGCCGGTGTATTACCCGATCAGCGCGTTTGAGAAGATTGCCCTGGAGGCGCCGTACCACACGCTGACGAACGCTGGGCATATCACCTATGTGGAGATGGACGGCGATCCGATGCAAAATTTGGACGCGTTTGAGCGTGTTGTGCGCGCCATGCGGGAGGCGGGCGTTGGCTATGGCTCCATCAACCATCCCGTGGACAGGGATCCTGTGTGCGGCTATAGCGGCATCATTGGCGATACGTGCCCGCAGTGCGGCCGTGATGAGGAGAGCGGGCAGTTTGAGCGCATCCGCCGCATTACCGGCTATCTGGTGGGCACGCTCAACCGCTTCAACAACGCCAAGCGCGCGGAAGAGCGGGATCGGGTAAAACATGGCGTGTGACGCGAAACCCCTGCGGGTCGCGGACATTTTAACGGACTCGATTGTGGACGGACCAGGCCTTCGGCTGGCCGTGTTCACGCAAGGGTGCCCGCACCGCTGCGCTGGCTGCCATAATCCGCGGAGCCATGATCCCGTGGGCGGATATGAGGTTTCTATTGCGGGCATCATGGATAGCATCCAAAAAAACCCGCTGCTGGCGGGCATTACGCTGACAGGCGGCGAACCGATGGAGCAGGCGGCCGCGTGTCTTTCTCTTGCGCGCGCTCTCCCCGCCGGGCTTTCCCTCTGGCTGTACAGCGGGTATACCTATGAAGAAATTCGGCAAAGCGGCGACGCGAGCCGGATCGCGCTGCTGGAAGCGTGCGACGTGCTGGTGGACGGACGGTTCGAAATAGAGAAGCGTTCCCTGGCGCTCCCGTATCGCGGCAGCGCCAACCAGCGGCTCATCGACATGAAAAAAACCCGCGCGAACGGCGGCCGGGTTATAATGTGGGAAACTACGGCGTGGTAACCGCTATTCGTTGCGGGTCATGTTGTCCGCATAATCGCGAAGGGACGCGATGGAGTTGATGCCGTCCGGCCGGTCGTTGATGGCGGTGCGCACGTAGAAGGGAAGCTGTTCAAACAGCTCGCGCGCTTCGGGCTCATTGCGCAGAAGCTCATGCAGGTCCGGATACTTTTTCATTCTTTTCACCTCGGATACAGTATGGCCGCGCGGCGGATTTGATATACTCCGCGGCCCCGTGCACCGAGCCCGTTCGGGGCGGGCAAAAGCCGAGCGCTGGCGGCAAGAAACCGGCGCGAACGCGCGGCAGAAGGCTGCGCCCGGCGGCGGGGGCCGCGGCTTGGCGGAAAAACAGCCGCCGGGTTATGGCAAAATCTATCGGGAATTGGCATCAATCCATCGCAAAATGATACTGCGCGATGAATGGCGGGGGACCGCCGGATCCGTCTTGCGGCGGCCCACGCATCGCTTACAAATCACCGCCGCTTAGGTTCTGTTCCTCCCCCACCTTTGGCTTATGAATGGCGTACAGGTCGGCGTATGCTTCCGCGGCGTCTTCATCCTGTACGGGCGCGGGCATAAGCCCCGTGCATTCGGTGAAGGACGCGATATTCTCCGCGTCGTAAAGGGGCTCCCGTACGGGCTTCCTGTCCTTCCTTAGGTTCTTGGCCATTGTTCCGCCTCCTTTTTGCCTTGGCAAAGACGACGTTATTATATGAAAAAGCATGGGCGATTATTTGCGGGGGAGTTTCACACGGACTTCACGCTAATACCCCAGCGTCACCGCCCTGTTCAGCACGTTTCTCGCGATCGGCGCGGCCACGCTTGACCCCGCGCCGCCCCGCTCGACCACCACCGCGATCGCAAGCGGGTGTTCCGCGCTGTCCGCGAACCCAACAAACCAGGCGTGCGTGTTAATGCTCTTATCGTCGCTCGCCTCCGCGCTCCCTGTTTTGCCCGCGACGGTCACCCCGTCCATCCTGGCCTGCGATCCCGTGCCGGACACAACGGTGGCGATCATATAATTTTTGATCGTCTGCGCGACGGCCGCGGCGCAAGCACGCTTATACGTGCGGCTGGGAAGCAGCGTCCGGCTGCCGCCCTTTGCCGTAGTCACGGACAGCATCAGCCGCGGCTCCATCATCACGCCGTCGTTGGCAATCGCGCCGGCGATCATGGCCATGTGCAGCGGAGTCGCCAGCACGCGGCCCTGCCCCACGCCAGACCAGGCCAGATCGTCTTTGTTCTGGTTCGTCGTGGGGTATTGCGCGTTGTATACCACCATATCCCGAAACAAAAAGTTGTCCCCAAAGCCAAAGGAAGACGCCGTCTGCGACAGGCGGTTGTACCCCAGTTCCAGCGAGAGGCTGGCGAAGACCGTGTTGCAGCTTCGCGCGAACGCCTGCTGCATCGTCACGCGGCCATGCACCTGGCCTGACGCCTCGGTCACCGTGGTCCTGTCCACCACCAGCGTGCCGGTGCACTCCGCCTCCCTGTCCGCCACGCCGATGATATTGTCCAGGGCGGAGGCCATGGTGATAATCTTGAACGTCGAGCCCGGCGGGTAGAGCCCCTGCGTGGCGCGGTTGACCAGCGCGCCGTTGTCCGCGCCGCTGTTCATCGTGGCGTTGATGTCGCGCGGGTCAAAGTCCGGATAGGAGGTGGAGCAGAGCACCTCCCCTGTTTTCCAATTGAGCACCACAATCGCGCCGCCTTGGTACCGCTTGAGCAGGCTTGCCGCGTATTCGCATAGCTCCGCGTCGATCGTCAGGCGCACGTCGTCACCCCGCGCCGGCTGGCCGGAAAACAGCCGCTCCGCCCTGTCCAAGATGCCGGAATTGAACCCGAGCAGATAGCCGGCCATGAACGTCTCCACGCCGTTGGCCACGATGCCGCGGCTGTCTCCCACCACATGGGAAACAGCCTGCCGCATGCCCGTATGGCGAGGGTACGCGCGTTTGCCGTCCGCAGCCGTCGTCGCCAGGACCAGGCCGTTGCGGTCCATGATATCGCCGGTGATCACATTCTGCTTCTGGTCGTTCAGGCGCGGGTTGTTCGCGCTGGCGAACCAGCGGCCGCCATAGAAATACACCGAATAGGAAAAATACGCGCCCAGCCCAATAAAAAGAAGGGCAAGCATCAGCGCCAGCAGCCGGATGTTATGCCGCAGCTTCTTCATGGCAGCGCCTCCCTTTCCTCGGCCATGCGCTCATCCGCCTCGCGGTCCTCCGCGTTTTGCGCGGCCACGCCGCACAGAAGGCCCATGATGCCCATGCACGATACGAGCGACGTGCCGCCATAGCTTAGGAACGGCAGCGTAATCCCCGTCAACGGAATGAGCTTAATGACCCCGCCGATGATCACAAAGGTCTGCAGGCCTATGAGCAGCGAGCAGCCCAGGGCCAGCAAGGAATGGAACGACGTGCGCGCCTGGAGCGAAATGGCCAGGCCGCGCATGACGATGATCACATATAGCCCCACGACGCACAGCCCAAACAGGATGCCGAGCTGTTCGCAAAGCACCGCGAAGATAAAATCCGTCGAATACGCGGGGATCGCGCGGCTCTTGCCCATGCCAAGACCCAGGCCGAACAGCCCGCCGCTGCCAATGGCTGTCAGCGCCTGCACCAGTTGATACCCTGTGCCCAGCGCGTCCGACCAGGGGTTCCGCCAGATCGCCACGCGCGTCTTCACGTGCGCGAACATCTGGTAGCCCATAATGGCCGCGCCCACGCCGCCTACGCCGCCCAGCAGCGTTAAGGGAAGGTTCGACGAGGCCGCCCAATACATGAGAAGCGTGACGAGGTAATACATCAGCGCGGTGCCCAGGTCTTTTTGCAGCATCAGCGTGGCCAGGCAGGCCACGGCAAAAAGCAAGCCCGGCAGCATGCCTTTAATGCCGCGAAGCGAGCTGAAAAATTGTGCGAGAATCAAAAGCAAAAATATTTTAACCAATTCGCTCGGCTGGAAGGATCCGATCAAAGGGATGATGATCCAGTTCTTCGCGCCAAACGTCTCTTGGCCAATCGCCACGGGCAGCAGCAGCAGCGCGACGCCAGCCACAATCAGGAACCAGCATATGCCGCGCCAATCCTTCATCACCCGTATGGCCATCGCGCATACCGAGAACATCAGCATGCCGCCCAAAACGATCCACATATGGCGCAGGCCCCGCTCCGGCGATAGCCCGTACAGCAGAATGACGCCCAAGCCGCACAGGAAGCTCATGAGCATCACCAGCATGGCGTCCGCCTTCAGGCGCTTCGCCAGAAACAGTACGGACACCCACGCCATCAAAGGCAGCAGCCCCAGCATAATCGCCGTCCAATCAAACGGATTGCCGCGCAAAACGAGCAGAAGGCACGCCGTGCCCTCAAAGAGCATGATCGCGCTCAGCGTCATCCGCGTGGCGTTACGCCTGCCGGCGCGTTTCTTTTTCTTTTTTACAGGCTCTTCCTCACGGCTATGCCTGCGGCCACGTCGCGCCACGCTCTTTACCCCTGTTTCTGCGTATTTTTACGGTGAGCGCCGGCTTTGGCAGCTCAACCCGGCTGACCGGCGCCGCCGCGGGCGCCTGATCCCCGCGCGCCTGATCCTCGCGCGCCTCTTCTATTCTTACCCTCGCGCGTTTTTTTATCGGTTCCTCGCCGGAGAGCAATATGCCCGCGAACAAGCGCAGCTGCAACGTCACGCCGCCCGTGCGCAGCGTCGCGCCATGGCGCAATATCGCCTCCCTGCGCACCCATTCACCATCTACCTCAATCGTGTTCGGGTGCCGAGGCAGCATGTGCAGGCCGTCTTTTCGCAGGTAAAAGCGGGCGACCCGGCTGGGCACCGCCTTGCTTTGGACGCGTATGTCGCAGGCGCGGCCGCTCCCCACCCAGCCGTCGCGCGAGGCGCGCAGGACCATTCCCTCCGGCATGGCCTCTTCTTGGGAGAGAACCACCGCCCATTCGCCGATGAACCCGGCGTCCAGCAGGCGGCCGCGCATGCGCTGGCTTTGGCTGGCATCCTTGCGTATCCATTGAATGGCGCGCCAGACGATGATCAGCACAAGCAGCGCGAACCAGTACCGTAAGGTATACGCGAGGACGGCATAGATTGACTCGTTCATATGGATAGCATACCATGAAGGGCATGGCGTGGCAAGGTGCGCAATGAAGTGCGTCACGGTCATTTCCCCTCTTCCCCTCGCCACCCCTTCATGGTATACTACCCTCATGAACGAAACCTCCTTCGACCTCGCCGTCGTCGGCGCCGGCCACGCCGGCTGCGAGGCCGCGCTGGCTGCCGCCAGAATGGGCGTCAAAACCCTGCTTCTCACCATGAACCTTGACGCCGTCGCCACGATGCCCTGCAACCCCTCGGTCGGCGGCACGGGCAAGGGTCATCTCGTCCGCGAGCTGGACGCGCTCGGCGGTGAGATGGGGCTTGCCATTGACGATACTTTGATCCAGTCCCGCATGCTGAACACCGGCAAAGGCCCCGCCGTGCATTCCCTGCGCGCCCAGGCGGATAAGCGCGCCTACCAGCGCCGCATGCTCTCCGCGCTGCTAAACCAGGAGGGTTTGGAACTTCGCCAGGCCGAAGCGTCGGATTTCCTTATAGAATCCGGCCGCGTCGCGGGCGTTCGCACGCTCACCGGCGGCGTGATCCCCTGCCGGGCCGTAATCGTCGCGACGGGCGTATACCTGAAAAGCCGCGTCATCATCGGCGAAGCCCAGTGGGAAAGCGGCCCGCAAGGCTTTGGCGCGTCGCTCGCGCTATCCGGCGCCCTCACGCGGCTTGGCTTTCCCCTGCGCCGTTTCAAGACTGGCACCCCCGCCCGCGTGGATGGCCGCAGCATAGATTTTAGCAAAATGACGCCGCAGCCGGGCGACGAGCCCATCGTCCCCTTTTCCTTTCTCACGAACCGCCCGCTCCAAAACAAGGCGCAATGCTATCTGACGTGGACAGGCGAACAAACCCATGAGATCATCCGTCAAAACCTCCGCCGCGCTCCCATGCTCACCGGCGCGATCCAGGGCACGGGCGCGCGCTACTGCCCCTCCATTGAGGATAAAATCGTCCGCTTCGCGGACAAGGACCGCCATCAGATCTTTCTGGAGCCGGAAGGCCTTGAGAGCGTGGAATGGTATGTACAGGGCATGTCCTCCTCCATGCCGGAGGATGTGCAGCGCGCCATGTACGCCACCGTCCCGGGCCTTGAGAACGCGAAGCTGCTTAGGCTCGCCTACGCCATTGAGTATGACTGTATCGATCCTCAGCGCCTCAAACCCACGCTGGAGGCGCGGGACATCTCCGGCCTGTTCTTCGCCGGGCAGATCAACGGCACGTCTGGCTATGAGGAAGCCGCCGTGCAAGGGCTGCTCGCGGGCATCAACGCGGCGCTGTCCCTCAACGCGCGCCCGCCCCTGGTGCTTACGCGCGAGCAGGCGTACATCGGCGTGCTCATTGACGATCTGACCACCAAAGGCGTCAGCGAGCCCTACCGCATCATGACCTCGCGGGCTGAGTATCGTCTGCTGCTAAGGCAGGACAACGCCGACCTGCGCCTGACCGAAATAGGCGGCCAAGCGGGCCTGGCCAGCGCCGAGCGCCTCTTGCAAACGCGTGCAAAGCGCGACCGCACGCGGGAGGCCATCCGGCTGATCACCTCCCTCCGCCTGGACGCTCTGCTGCGAAGGCCGGAGGTCACCTTCGACGATCTCGTCAGCCGGGAGCCGTCCCTTTCCGCCATTGATCCCGCCGCCAGCGAGCAAGCCGTTATTGAGATCAAATACGAGGGTTACCTGCGCAAACAGGCGTCCGCCATCGCTCGCTTCCAGCGAATGGAACAACGCCTGCTGCCGGAGGATACGGATTATCTCATCATCCCCGGCCTGCGCATGGAGGCGCGCCAGCGGCTCAGCGCGCTCCGCCCCCGCTCGCTCGGGCAGGCGGGCCGAATTTCGGGCGTTTCCCCCGCGGATATCGCGGTGCTGGCCATTTGGCTGCATAAAGCAAACCCATGAACCGCCTCATGCGTTTGAAAAAGAAGGGACGCCGTCCCCCTGAACAGGAGGGCCCATGGAGCATGAAAAATGGATGCGGCTGGCGCTTGAGGAAGCCGCCGGCGCCGGGGCAAGGGGTGAAATCCCCGTAGGCGCTGTGGTCGTCTTTGGGGGCGCCGTGATCGCCGCGGCCGGCAATTCGCGCGAATCCACAAACGACCCAACGGCACACGCGGAGATGCTCGCCCTGCGGGCCGCGGCAGCAAAGCTTGCCAGGCGGCGTCTCATGGGCTGCACCCTCTACGTCACGCTGGAGCCATGCCCCATGTGCGCGGGCGCCATCGCCATGGCGCGGCCGGACGCCGTCGTCTTTGGCAGCCGGGACCGCCGGGCGGGCTGCTGCGGCAGCGTCTACCGCCTGACGGAAGACCCGGCGCTCGGCCTTGGCGTCGTGCCCGCCCACGGCGGCGTGCTGGCCGGTGCGTGCGCCGAACTTCTGCATGAATTCTTTAAAAATAAACGCGAATCCGAGGCGTCGCAAAAGTAGGAGGCAATTCACATGGTCACCATTCAATGCCTGCGGTGCGGCGAGGAAATGCGGGTCAAAGAGGGCAGGATGCCCCGCGTGTGCCCCTTCTGCGGCAAGCCGTTCGCCGAGGAGCCCGATCCAATGGCCCTGTCGCCGCTGGACGAGCGCTTGTTGAAAGAGCGCAGTCCCCAGAAAAAATACAGGATGATCCAGGAGGCGCTGTCCGCCGCGCCCAACGACTTTTCGGCAAACCGCGCGCTCCTCTTTCACGGCCGCCTCCACGAGCCGATGCGCGGCAATGGCGTTGATTTTTCCATCATCAAATCCCATCTGTTCAGCGTGTTCGAAAAGCCCGAGGCATACGGCAATGCCGCGTTGGAAGCGAAATATGACGAGCTGCTGCGCGGGCCGCAGCTTCAAAAAACCATGTCGCTCGCGCCGGACGCCGAAAAGTTCTTTGAAGCTTACCTGCGCCGCCTCGCGCGCGAGTATATCGATCTTTTCATCCGCGGCGCCAGCAGAAACAACCAATCGGTATTCGGCTTCGCGCTCAGGGACGATTCCGTCGCGCGCAAGTGCGTCGCGCCGGTCAGGCGGATGCTCCGTTCCATCCGCGCAAGCGAGCGGCTGGATGATCAAACAAAATTGCTGCTGCTTGACGCTGTGAAGGACGGCTATGCGAGTTTGTTTCCAAACTTTGGCGATATGCTGGATACGCCGGAAGGATGAACCTCGCGGCCCTCTCCCGCCCGCCTCATTTTTTGCGTTTCGCCCGTGAAAATGGTATGATATAAGGAGGGTTACGGATGCGCAGGGTGCCCGCATGGCAGCGGCTCGTTTCGGAAGGTTTTTTTGCCGCCCGGGGCGAGGCCGAGCGCTGGATTCTCGCGGGCAAGGTGCGCGCGGGGGAGATTCCCGTCACCAGCGCGGGGCAGCCTGTCGCCGCAGACGCGCCGCTTGCCGTGCGCGGCCTTGCCCAGCCGTATATCGCCAAGGGCGGCCTTAAGCTGGAAAGCGCGCTGCAAGCCTTTTCCGTTGCCGTCAGAGGCCGCGTATGCATCGACGCGGGCGCGTCTACGGGCGGCTTCACGGATTGCCTTGTGAAGCACGGCGCGTCCAGGGTGTATGCCGTGGATGCCGGTTTTGGGCAATTGGCCGGAAGCTTGCGGCAGCACCCTTCGGTCGTGAATCTGGAGCGCACGAATATTGGGGAGGAAGCGCTCCTTTCGCTCGATCCCAGGCCTTCGCTTGGCACGGTTGACCTCTCGTACCTTTCCCTGCGCAAAGCGGTTCCTCAATTCGCGCGCATCCTGCACGGGCAGGGGGATTTGCTCTGCCTGGTCAAGCCGCTCTTTGAGATAGACGACGCGGAGGCCCGCCGCACCGGCAATATTCCGCCGGGCGCATACGAGCCGCTGCTTATGTCGCTGGCGGATGATTTTCAGCGGGACGGATACCGCCTGTGCGGTGTCACGCACAGCCCCGTCACCGGCAACAACGGCACGCTGGAGTTTTTCCTTTGGCTGTCCATGGAGGCCGCAGCCGGCCTGCCGCCGGGCCCGCTGAAGCTCGCGGTCAGCCGGTCCGTTTCAGCCGCCCGGGCTTTACCCATATACCAATAGAAAGCAAAGGAGAATCGCTTGCTATGAATGAAAACCGCTCGTTCGCGTCCTCCCTTTGGCGCGTCGTCCTGTCGCTCCTCATCATAGGGGCCGTGCTGGCCGCCACTGTGCTCGTTTCCGGCAGCGCGCTGATCACCGTGGAGGACATTACGGTCAACCGCGTCCTCGCGGGGACATACGGCACGCCAGATTGGCGCGTGCGGGAGATGAACCCGCTGCTCGCGCAGCTTCTGACGCTCTTCTATCGCGCCGTTCCGGCCGTGAACTGGTACGGCGTCCTGCTGCTGGCTTTACTGCTCGCGGCGGCAGCCGGGGCCGTTGCCCTTGCGGCGCGCAAAAAAGGCGGGTTTGTGCCCGCGGCTGTCATCTTGTGTCCTATTGTACTGCTGCTGACAAACGCCGTGCACTCCACCGCCGTCTGCGCGCTGTGCGCCGGTACCGGCTCTCTTCTCATCATGGACGGCCTCCAGCGCCGCAAAGGCGGGTCGGCGCGCACCATCGCGGGCGCCGTGCTGTTCCTGTTTGCCGTCATGCTGTCCTTCTATTGGGGCGTTTTGCTGGCGGCCGCGGCCGCGGTATGCTATCTTTCCTATGCCGGTCACGAAAGCCGCGTAAAGGGTTTCGCGCTGGGGACGGCGGTGATGGCAGTACTCGCCCTGACCTCGTACGGATATGCCACGCTCGTGTATAACACGCCGGAGATGGCCGCGTACCGCAATCACTATGCCCTCTATGAAAGGCTTCAGCATAGCAGCCTGAAGGAAGAAGCGGACAGCCTCCTCTCCGCATACGGGATTCCCGTTTTCGTGGAAAGCGATCATTTGAATACAGGCCATGACAGCGGCGGCGATCATGAGCACGCGGAGCCTGACGGCCAGCGCGCCGACCTCGCCGTTGAGCTTCCGCCCAACGCCTTCGACGCTGTCGGCTGGTCGCTGAACGACGCGTCCCTGTTCTTCACCCGCTACGGCATGGATACGGAATTGACCGATCCGCAAACCCTGCGCATCCTCAGCCGGGAGGCCCGCTATTACAGCGTACAGCCCGGCAGGCTGCTTTCAGAGCTTTACACCACGCTGAAAAAGCCGCAGTTCCTGCTGCTGATCGCCCTGCTCGTCTTCACCGCGCTGGGCGCCGTCGTCACAAGCCACGGCAAGGGGCTGACCGCGATGCTGGCCGTGCTCTTCGCCCTGGGCGGGCATATCGGCGCCTTGGCCTGCTACTATAATTCCTTCTCGGATATCGCGCCCTTCTACCTGCTGGCGATCGTGGCGCTTTTGTACCATTACGACGGAGAGGACGCCAAAGCATGGTATCGAAGGTTGCTCGCCCCGCGCGGCTTGCGCCTTGGCGCCTCGCTCCTCGCGCTTATCTTCTTTGCCGCCGGCATGACCGGTTTCTTTTATTACACAAGCGCCGCGCCCGCAAACAGCAATGCATACGTGGCGGAAGCGGTGAACTTCATAAGGCCCTATCTCGCGGCCAATCCCGATACGCTGTTTATTGGCGATAACCCCAACGAACGCTATAAGCCGCAAACGCTTGACGCCCCGGGACGCGGGGAGGATCAAAACCTGCTGGCAGGCAGCTATGATCTCTACAGCCCCCGCGCGGCCGCCCTGCTGGAAAAATACGGCCTTACCAACCCCCTCAAGGACAGCCTCGGCCGAGAGGATATTGCCTATATTTCCATGTCCTATTCCGACAGCGCCGTTTCCCTCCGCCTGGCGGACGCATATGGCATCTACGCAAAGCCTCCCGCGGAACTGCTCACCGAGCCTTTCTATTCGGAAAAGATCATCCGCCTTTCCGCCTATACGCGGCAGGAGGTGGAAGAGCTTGTGGAAACGGCGCGCTACGAGCAGGAGCAGGCCGAGGCTTGGGCGCAGGCCTTGCAAGAGGCTGATGCAAAGGGGCTGATTCCGCCGGCGGAGGAAGACGGCGGCCCGCCGGAGGCGGCCCTTCCTCAAGGCGCGCCCGCTGAGACGAAGCCCGTGCCCGATGCGTGATGCCATATGGCCGGTAGCCATTGTCGGCGGCGGCGCGTCTGGGCTTATGGCGGCCGTCGCGGCCTCTCAAACCCGTCCGGGTTCGGTGCTGCTGCTGGAAAAGGAGCCGCGCGTGGGGCGCAAGCTTTTGGCCACGGGCAATGGCCGCTGTAACCTGCTGAACCTTTCCGCGGGGCCGGAACACTATCATGGCGGCGGGGCGCAAGCCGCCGCCTCGCTGCTTTCCCGTATGCCGCCCAAGGCCGTTATCGCGCGCTTTGAGGCGCTTGGCCTGCATGTGCGGGAGGAGGAAGACGGGCGGATCTATCCCTACAGCGGCCAGGCGAGCGCCGTGCTGGATGTCCTTCGCGCCGCCTGCGGGCGGCAAGGCGTCAAAACCCTATGCGGCGCGGAGGTCGTGCGGATCACGCCGGGCGGCGGCGCCTTTACCCTGCGCATGGCGTCGGGGGAAGCGCATGCCGCGCGGCGCGTCATTCTGGCGGCAGGCGGCATGGCCGCCCCCGCTTTCGGGGCAAGCGGCCAATCGTTCGCGCTGCTTTCCGGCGTCGGCCACACCGTCGTGCCCCCCATGCCCGCGCTCTCGCCGCTCAGGCTTCCGGCGGAGCGCGTCCGCGGCCTCAAGGGTGTGCGCGTCCGCGCCACGCTTGCGCTTGTGAGCCAAGGCGCGCCGCAAGGGGAGGCGCGGGGCGAAGCGCTCTTTACCGAATACGGCGTCTCCGGCATCGCCGCCATGCGGCTCAGCCGAAGGGCGGGGGAACTGCTCCGCTCAGGCAAGGACGCCACGCTATCCATCCGCCTGCTGGATACAGAAACCGCCGAAGCCCAAATGGAGCGGCGGCTGTCCCTCTATAAAAACCAGTCTTTAGAAAGCTTCTTCACCGGCTTGCTGCATAGCCGCGTCGCCCTCTGCCTTCTGCGCGAGGCGGGTCTCTCGGCCGGGGCGCCCGTCACGCTGGCGGCGGCGGGAATACTCGCGCGCCTGCTGGCGGATTGGCAAGTGCCCATCCTTAGCGTGCTGCCCTTTGAACACGCGCAGGCTACCGCCGGCGGCGCGGTTCTTGAGGAGTTCCATCCGCAAACGTTGGAATCGCTTATTCTGCCGGGGTTCTATGCCTGCGGGGAAGCGCTGGACGTGGACGGGGATTGCGGCGGATACAATCTGCTTTGGGCTTGGGTCTCCGGCGCTGCGGCGGGGGAAAACGCGGGGAAGCCATAACGCGGAGGTTGCTGGCCGCCGTAACACTCAATTTTCGCGCGGCATTTGCCTAACGCTATAGCATCTGCTGTTCATTGATAATCAGTTTAAACTGCAGCCCCAGCGTTTGGCAGGCCCTGCGGCACAAAATCAT
Source organism: Bacillota bacterium (assembly GCA_009787135.1). Taxonomy (GTDB): domain Bacteria; phylum Bacillota; class Clostridia; order Christensenellales; family Aristaeellaceae; genus Avichristensenella. The sequence goes on from WRGP01000254.1 coordinate 33,565, forward strand.
GCGGTCCAGGAAAATTTCAAAATAATCCATCACAGAGCCATAATGCGTATCCACGGTCAGCTTAAGCTTGAGCAGCGTATGTTCCTCGTTGATTTTCACGATCGACTTTTTCGTGGCAAAGTTCACGCGGTCGTGGATGTCAAAGGCAGTCGTGTCCTCGTTGCGCACGCGGCTTCGGCGCACGTCCGATTTATCGCCTACAATAAGCGCGGCGGTGATCGCGTTGATCGGCTCGGCCGTGCCCTCGTCGTGGTTGCCGATGGCCGTAACAACGGCGGCAATGTCCTCCGGCGGCATGCCCATGCGCTCCAAAATATGAAACGCCATCAGCGCGCCGCTCTGCGCGTGGTCAGCCCGGTTGACGAGGTTGCCGATATCGTGCAGGTACGCCGCGATCTGCGCCAGATCCACCGCGCGGCTGTCCGCGCCCATGGTTTCCAGAATGTACTTGGCCGTCTCCGCCACGCGCGCCACATGGGCCGCGCTGTGCTCCGTATAGCCCATGGTCTGAAGGGACGCGTCCGCGCAGCGGATGTACGTGTCAATGGCCGGATCGCGTTTGATTTGGTCAAAGGTAATTTCTTGCATGTGCTTCCTTTCGCCGCTTATCGTTACTTCATTTTTCACATAATTCGACTTTCACATTCCGTTTCCTTCACGCATAGGATACGCTTTGTCCGGAGAAATTTTAGCGAGACACTTGACTAAATCGATGAAGTATCGTATACTGCCAGCAAATCAAGAAGGAGGCGCCCTATGCAGAGCCAACACGAGCTGCTTCGGCCCGACGAACAGGCGACCCTTGTGCTCCGGCGCTTGTATGAGCGCTACGGCTATAAAAAATTCCGCATGAACCGGTTTGAGGAATATGATTTCTACGCCGTCAACCGCGATTTTCTCGCCAACGGCCAGATCATCACCTTCACGGGGCTGGACGGCAAGCTGATGGCGCTGCGGCCCGACGTAACGCTGTCCATCGTGAAAAAAACCCAGGCGGATGCGGGCGCGGCGGACCGGCTGTATTATACGGAGCCGGTGTACCGCCCCTGCAAGCACGCTTCGGCGTATCGGGAGAGTTTTCAGGTGGGCGTGGAGCACATCGGCGAAATCACCCCCTATGCCAGCGTGGAGGTGGTTTCGCTGGCCGCGCGCAGCCTTTCGCTGATAGAGGCCGATTGCGTGCTGGACATCTCGCACACAGGCTATGTGGAGGGGCTGCTGGCGGGGCTGCCCATGGACGATTTGACGCGCCGCGCCGTGCGCCGCTGCATCGAGGAAAAGAACGCGCATGAGCTGCGGCTGGCCGTGGCGGACACGCTGTCCGGGGAGGAGGCAGCCAGGCTGGCCGCCGTGGCGCAGCTCTCCGGCCCCTTCCCCCAAGCGCTGCCGGAGGCCAGGGCGCTGGCCAGCGGCGAGATGATGCTGGCCGCCATCGCCGAGCTGGAAACGCTCTACGCGGCCATGGCGGCCTCCGGCGAGGCGGGCCCGCTCCGGCTTGACTTTTCCATCACCAGCGACGCGAAATACTACAGCGGCCTGATGCTGCGCGGCTACATCCGCGGCGTGCCCAGCGCGGTGCTCAGCGGCGGGCGGTACGATCCGTTGCTGAGGCGCATGGGCAAGCCGGGCCTCTCGGCCATGGGCTTCGCGATCTACTTTGACGAGCTGGCAAGGTTTCTGAGCGCCGAGGCGGACACAGCCGTGGAAACCGTGGTGCTCTATAAGCCGGACGCGGACCCCGCGGCGGTGACGCGCATGGTGCACTCCCGCGTGGCACGGGGCGAGCGCGTCTGGGCCGGCACGGCGCTGCCCAAAGGCCTTACGTGGTCGCGGGTATTGGAGGTGAACGGGCATGCTTAACATCGCCTTGCCCAAGGGGCGCCTAGGGGATAAGGTGTACCGCCTGTTCGCCCAGATGGGCTTTGACTGCCCGGATTTTTTTGAGGACCATCGAAAGCTCGTGCTGGAAAGCGCGGCCGGGGACATCCGCTATTTCCTGGTGAAACCTTCGGACGTGGCGATCTACGTGGAGCACGGCGCGGCGGATATCGGCGTGGTGGGGCGGGATATTTTGCTGGAGACGCGGCCGGACGTCTATGAACTGCTTGATTTGAAGCTTGGCAAATGCCGGCTTGCCATCGCCGGGCCAAACGATTTCCGCGACCGGCCGGACGCGCCCCTCCGGGTGGCCACCAAATTCCCCAACGTGACACGGCGGCATTACCAGGGCAAAAACCGCGACATTGAAGTCATCAAGCTCAACGGCTCCATTGAGCTCGCGCCGCTCCTTGGGCTTTCGGACGTGATTGTGGACATTGTGGAGACCGGCACCACGCTAAAGGAAAACAACCTGCGCGTGTTTGAGGATATCGCCCAAAGCAGCGCGCGCCTGATCGCGGGCAAGGGCGGCTATAAATTCAAGCGGCCAAGAATTGATTCGATTGTAACGCAAATGACGGAGGCGATTGAAACATGATCCGGATTATGCAAAGCGGCGAAGTGGACGCAAGCGAGCTGATCTCGTGCCAGGTGGAGCAGAACATGGAAATCGACGCCCGCGTGCTCGCCATCCTAAGCGAGGTGCGCGAACGCGGCGACGAGGCGGTGCTCGCGCTTACCAGGCAATTGGACGGCGCAACGCTTGACGCCTTGGAGCTTCCCGCCCGGGAAATTGACAAGGCCTACGCGGCCATGGACGCGGATTTTCTCCAGACGCTGGAAATGGCCGCCGAAAACATCCGCGCGTTTCATGCAAAGCAGGTCCGCAACAACTTTATCATCAGCGAGACGGAAGGCGTTTTGCTCGGCCAGAGGGTGACGCCCCTCGCCCGCGCGGGCCTGTATGTGCCCGGCGGCACGGCGCTCTACCCCAGCACGGTCCTCATGGACGCCATCCCCGCGAAGCTGGCCGGCGTTCCGGAGGTCGTCATGGCCACGCCGCCAAGGCCCGACGGCAGCGTGGACGCGGGCGTGCTCGCCGCCGCCAGGGTGGCCGGCGTGAGCCGCGTCTTCCGTATGGGCGGCGCGCAGGCGATCGGCGCCATGGCGTATGGAACAAAGAGTGTGCCGCGCGTGGACAAAATCGTCGGCCCCGGCAACATCTACGTCGCCACGGCCAAGCGGCTTGTATACGGCCTGGTGGATATCGACATGGTGGCGGGGCCGAGCGAGATTCTCATCATCGCCGACGAGACGTGCAATCCCGCCCATATCGCCGCGGATTTGCTCTCGCAGGCCGAGCACGACAGACTGGCGTCGTCCCTGCTCGTCACCACGAGCCAGGCCCTGGCCGAGGCCGTGCGGCAGGCGCTGGAGGAGCAGATCCCCCGGCTGCCCCGCGCGGATATCTGCCGGGAATCCATCGACAAAAACGGCCGCATCATCGTGGCGGAATCGCTTGCCGGCGCTGTCGCCATCAGCAACCAAATCGCGCCGGAGCACCTTGAGCTGTGTGTGGAAGACCCGTTCAGCCTGCTGCCGGCGGTGCGAAACGCGGGCAGCATCTTCCTTGGCAAAAACGCGCCGGAGGCGCTGGGCGATTACTTCGCCGGCCCCAACCACACGCTGCCCACCAGCGGCACGGCCCGCTTCTCCTCCCCGCTGTCGGTGGATGATTTTGTAAAGAAGTCGTCATTCATCTACTATACAAAAGAAGCGCTGGGCAAGGTGCGGGCAAGGGTCGTGGATTTTGCGACGCGCGAGGGACTGGCGGCGCACGCGGAGAGCGTGGCGATCCGGTTTCGGGAGGCGTAAAAAACGAAAGAGGGGAACGCGGGGGGATCTCCGCCCTTTGGCGGACCTCTTTCAAACACCCTCAAAATAAGAGAGGAGAGCGGCCATGAGCCGATTTTTATCCGACCGCTTCGCGGCGCTCACCCCCTACGTTCCCGGCGAGCAGCCGAGGGACCAGCGGTATATCAAACTGAACACGAACGAAAGCCCCTATCCGCCCGCGATCGGCGTGCTGGAAGCCGTCAGCCGCGCGGAGGTGTCGCGGCTCAACCTGTATTCGGACCCCACGGCGCGGGAGCTTGAGAGCGCCATCGCGGCGTTTTACGGCGTGAACGCAGAGCAAGTGATGGCGACCAACGGCTCCGACGAGGCGCTGGCGTTCTGCTTTCAGGCGTTTTGCGATCAAAAAACGGGCGCTTGCTTCCCCGATATCACATACGGGTTCTACGAGGTCTTCGCCAGGCTTTACGGCGTGCCGGCGAAGGTGATCCCGCTGGACGAACAGTTCCGCGTAACGCCGGCGCTGTACCGAGGCGCGGGCGGCACGATCTTTCTGGCGAACCCGAACGCGCCGACGGGGATCGCGCTTCCGCTTGCCGCCGTGGAGGAAATCGCGCGGCAAAACCCGAATACGCTGTTGGTTGTGGACGAGGCGTATGTGGACTTTGGCGGGGAAAGCGCCGTGCCGCTGATCGGCCGGTACGATAACGTGCTGGTCGTCATGACCTGCTCCAAATCACGGAACCTGGCGGGCGGGCGCGTTGGTTTCGTGCTGGGGAGCGCGGATGTCATACGCGACCTTCGCAAGATAAAGTATTCGTTCAACCCCTACAACCTCAACCGCCTCTCGCTGCTGGCCGGGGCCGCCGCCCTGCGGGATGAAGCCTATTTCCGCGCGTGTGTAAATACGATCATGGAAACGCGGGCATGGGCGGCGCGGGCGCTTGGCGAGCGTGGGTTTGAGGTGCTGGATTCCCGGACCAACTTTGTCTTCGCAAAGCCAGTAAGGCTCGGCGGCAAGGCGTATTATGAAGGGCTGAAGGCGGCCGGGGTGCTCGTGCGGCACTTTGACGCCCCGCGCGTCCGCGATTTTGTGCGCATCTCCATCGGCACGCCGGAGGAGATGCGCGCGCTGCTGGACGCGACAGACCGTTTATGGGAGGAAAAGAGAGCATGAGACAGGCTACCGTCACCAGAAACACAGGGGAAACGCGAATCACGCTGACGCTTGCCCTGGACGGCTCGGGCAAGACCGAGATCCGTACGGGGTGCGGGTTTCTCGACCATATGCTCACGCTCTTCGCGCGCCACGGGCATTTCGGCCTGTCGCTCGCGTGCCAGGGCGACACACACGTGGACGACCACCACACCGTGGAGGACTGCGGCATCGCGCTGGGGCAGGCGTTTGCCCAGGCGCTGGGCGGCGGCCGCGGCATCGCGCGGTACGGAAGCTGCCTGCTGCCCATGGACGAGGCGCTGGTGCGGGTGGCGCTGGATGTGTCCGGCCGGGGGCATTTGGCATACGGCCTGAAGCCGCGCGCGCAAAAGGTTGGCACGTTCGATACGGAGCTGGTGAAGGAATTTTTCGGGGGCCTGTGCCGGAGCATGGGGCTGACGCTGCACGTCACGCAGCTGGCCGGTGAGAACGCGCATCATATCCTGGAGGCGGCCTTCAAGGGGCTTGGCCGCGCGCTGCGCGCGGCCACGGCCATTGACCCCGAGCGGCAAGACGAAATCCCTTCCACAAAGGGCGTGCTCCTATGATCGCGATCGTTGACTATGGCGTAGGCAACCTGTTCTCGCTGGCCGCGTCGCTCCGGCACCTGGGCCTTGAGAGCACGGTGACCGGCGACGCGGACGCGATCGCGCGGGCGGAGCGGATCATCCTGCCGGGCGTGGGCGCATTTGGCGACGCCATCACCAAGCTGCGCGCCACGGGGCTTGTGCCCACGCTGGATCGGGCCGTGGCCGGCGGCACGCCGCTGCTGGGCATCTGCCTTGGCATGCAGCTCTTGTTTGAAAAGAGCGGCGAGTACGGCGACTGGGCCGGCCTTTCCTACCTCGCCGGCTATGTGGCGCCGCTGGCCGGCGACATTCCGCCGGCGCTGAAGGTGCCGCAAATGGGGTGGAACGCGCTTGAAATTCTGGACGAAAAAGAGCCGCTGCTGAAATACACAAGGCCGGGCGAACATGTATACTACGTACACTCCTACTACGTCAAGGGCTGTGAGAACAGCCTCAAGGCCGGGTCGCGCTATGGCGTCTTCGTGCCCGGCGTGGTGCGCGCGGGCAATGTATGGGGCGCGCAGTTCCACCCTGAGAAGAGCGGAACGGCAGGCCTCGCGATGCTCAAGGCGTTTGGCGAGGGTGTGGGCTGACGACGGGGGAAACGCCTTCTTTCTTTTCGGGAGAAAAGAAAGAAGCAAAGAAAAGCCTCTTTAAAGAAGCAAAGAAAAGCCTCTTTACACTGGAATAGGGCTTCCCCCGGCGCCGTATTTGGTAAAGCGAGGAGACAGGATGGATGATCGTTTTTCCGGCGATTGACCTTCGGGCGGGCAAGGTGGTGCGGCTGACGCAGGGCGACTATGGCCGCATGGACGTATATGGGGACGATCCGGTGCAAACGGCGGAAAACTTCCGCGAAGCGGGCGCCGCGCATTTGCACGTGGTCGATCTGGACGGCGCCAGGGACGGCGCGCCGCGCAATCATGACACCCTGGCCGCGCTGGCGGCGGCGGAAGGCCTCTTTACGCAGGCGGGCGGCGGCATCCGCACGCCGGAGCGGGTGGATGCGTATCTCAGCCTTGGCATAGACCGGGTGATCCTGGGCACGGCCGCGCTGAGAGACCCCGCCTTTCTTCGTGCCATGGTGGCGGCGCACGGCGAAAAAATCGCCGTAGGCGTGGACGCTAAGGACGGCAAGGTCGCCGTGGAGGGCTGGCGGAACGTGAGCGACACGGACGCGATGGCGTTCTGCCGCCATCTGCGCGACTTGGGCGTGCAAACCGTCATTTACACCGACATTGCCAAAGACGGCAGGCTTTCGGGCACAAACCTGCCCGCGTACGAGGCGCTCGGCAAGCTCTCGGGCCTTTCCATCGTGGCGTCCGGCGGCGTCAGTTCGGAGGCGGAAATCAAAACGCTGCGCGATATGGGGCTCTATGGCGTGATCGTCGGCAAGGCGCTGTATGAAAAGCGGCTCGCCTTAGACCGCGTGCTGTCAATCGCGAAGGGGGTTTTATCGTCATGATTACCAAGCGCATCATTCCCTGTCTGGATATCCGCGGCGGGCGGGTGGTCAAGGGCAGGAACTTTGAGGGCGTCCGCGACGTGGACAGCCCCGTGGCGCTCGCGCAGTATTACAACACGCAGGGCGCGGACGAATTGGTCTTCTATGATATTACCGCCAGCGCCGAGGGGCGCGGCCTGTTTACGGATGTGCTGACCGGCGTGGCCCGCGAGGTGTTCATTCCGCTGACCGTGGGGGGCAACATCAACTCGGTCGATGATTTTGAGCGCGTGCTGGGGTGCGGCGCGGACAAGGTGAGCGTCAACACCGGCGCGGTCCGCACCCCTTCGCTCATCGAGGCCGCGGCGCGCAAGTACGGCAACCAGTGCGTGGTGCTGTCCATGGACATCAAGCGCGTGGACGGGCAGTTCCGCGTCTTCGCCAAGGGCGGGCGAGAGGATACGGGCATTGACGCGCTGGAATGGGCGCGGCGCGGCGCGGAAAGCGGCGCGGGCGAATTGGTGGTGAACAGCATCGATACCGACGGCGTGCGGGACGGGTTCGACCTGGAGATGCTCGCCGCGATCTGCGAACGCGTGCGCGTGCCGGTCATTGCCAGCGGCGGGGCGGGCCGCATGGAGCACTTCAAGGCGCTGTTCCAAACCCTGCCGGGCGTGGACGCGGGGCTGGCGGCCTCTATTTTCCATTATAAGGAAGTCGGCATTCCGGCGCTGAAAAAATACCTGCGGGCGCAGGGCATTGAAATGCGGATAGGAGGCGAGCCATATGGACCTGAAATTTGACAAGGACGGCCTGATTCCGGCCGTGGTGCAGGACTTCCGCACGGGCCGGGTGCTGACCGTCGCCTATATGAACCAGGAGAGCCTTGCCATCAGCCTGGCGGAGAAACGGACGTGCTTTTACTCCCGCTCCCGCCAGGCGCTCTGGCGCAAGGGGGAAACGAGCGGCAACACGCAGCGCATCGTGCGCATGACCGCCGACTGCGACGGGGACGCCCTCGTCGTGGAGGTTATCAAGGAGGGCCCCGCGTGCCATACGGGCGAGGAAAGCTGCTTCTTTACGCTTCTCTACGCGCAGGAGGGCGCGCAACCCTTCTCCATGGACGCGCTCTACCGCCTGATCGAAGGCCGCAAGGCGGAGGCCAAGGAGGGGTCCTATACCACGTACCTCTTCCAAAAAGGCAAGGAAAAGATCCTCAAAAAGGTGGGCGAGGAGTGCACGGAGGTCATCATCGGCGGGATGAAGGGCAGCAAGGGCGAAACGGTCTACGAGATAGCCGACCTGGCGTACCACGTGCTGGTGCTCATGGCGGAGATGGGGATCACGGTGGAGGATATCCGCCAAGAGCTGGCCGCGCGCCATGTGGTGGACCATAAGGTGAAGCAGGAGACGCAAAGCGCGGACAAATAACAGCGGCATGACAAAGCAGATTCGCTTTGACGCGGCGGGCGTTCTCTGTACGGCCGGGGACGGCGCGAACGAACGGCTGACCCCCTTTTGTTCAGGCGGCCCGCCCCGGCGCCGCGCGGGAGAAGCTTCAGCGGCTATCCAAATACCGCCTCGTATACGGGCAGGCCTCTATACATTTGCCGCACAGCGAAATCTCGATGCCAAGCCCGCGCATGGAACGCTCCCTGGCCGTTTTACGGCATGCCGGGGCGTCAAAAAAGTCGCCGCGATTCATTTCCACACGCCATGGGCGGCCCGAAACCGCTCCGGCGGGGCAGGCGTCCTGGCAAGCCGTGCAGCCGCCGCATTTTGACGCGTCGACCGGTGCCGCGGTCTCCAGCGGCGCGTCCGTTAAGATGGAAGAAAGCCGCACCATGGAGCCAAATTGTTCGGTCACCAGCAGCGCGCACTTGCCAATCCAGCCGATGCCCGCGCGGGTGGCGACGGTTTTGTGCGGCAGCGGGGTGCTGTAAGCCGTTTCAAACCGCTCCACATACGCCCGCGTTTGCGGGACGGCCGCAAACCCTCTTTCCCTCAGAATGCCCGCGCCCCGTTCCGCCAGGGCGTCAAGCGTCTCGTTGAGCAGGTTGTATTGCCCGTGATATTCCCTGGTGGGCAGATCGCGGATTCCGCGAATGGCCGCTTTGGGGTACTTCACCGCAATGGCCACGCCGATGGGGAGCGCCTGGCGTATGGCCGGCGGCACTGTGGCCAGGCTGCCAAAGCCGACGATATCCGCCCCGTGACGGAACAGTTCGGATTTTAGAAGCTTCGTCATGGGGGAATCTTTCCCATTCATACAGCATCCCCCTTTCCTCCACATGAAGGTATTATAACGTGAGTTCGACGATTAAGAACAGGGAAGAGCGGGGAAGGAGTGAAGGTCATGGAGATGCAAGGAAGGTTTTTTAGGGAGGA